>JBBDRM010000073.1:760-35528 GCA_040905475.1 Actinomycetota bacterium | reverse complement strand
CGGTCCTCCTCGACATAGGCGTGGAGGATGGGATCGAGCAGCTCGTACGGCGGGAGCGAGTCGGTATCGAGCTGATCCGGGCGGAGCTCGGCGCTCGGCGGCTTGGTGAACACGCGAGCGGGGATCGCCGTCGGGCCGCTCGCGTTGCGCCACCCGGCCAGCTCGTAAACGAGCGTCTTCATGACGTCTTTCAGCACGGCGAACCCGCCGGCGAGGTCGCCGTACAGCGTCGAGTAACCGGTGGCGAGCTCGCTCTTGTTGCCGGTCGTGAGAACGAGGTGGCCGAACTTGTTCGACAAGGCCATGAGGATGGTGCCGCGGACCCGCGACTGGAGGTTCTCCTCGGTGACGTCGGGCTCGCGTCCGAGGAACGGCTCGGCGAGCGTGCTGAGGAACGCCTCGTGCGCATCGTTGATGGGAACGACGATGAAATCGATCCCGAGGTTGGTCGCGAGCTCCTTCGCGTCCTCGAGCGACTCGGACGATGAGAACCGCGACGGCATGGCGACGCCGAGCACGTTCTCGGGCCCGACCGCGTCCGCAGCTACGACGGCCGTGAGGGAGGAGTCGATGCCTCCGGACAGCCCGACGACGCACGACGCGAAGCCGTTCTTCCGGCAATAATCCCGCGTCCCCAACAGCAGGGCGCTGTAGACCTCCTCGATTGGGTCCATCGCGCGGCGCGTTCGTGCCGGCGGCTTGGGGCGCGCTCGCGGTTTCTTGGGGGCCGGCGTCAGCCGGACCACTTCGTTGCGGCGGGTCGAACGTGGGGCTTTGCCGGCCACCTCGAGATCGACGACGAGAAGGTCCTCGGCGAACTGGGCGCCGCGAACGAGCAGGCGGCCGGCCGGGTCGTAAACCAGCGAGTCGCCGTCGAAGACCAACTCGTCCTGACCGCCCACCGTCTGCAAGTAGACGAAGAAGACCTTGTTCTCGCGCGCCCGCTGACGGAGCAGGACCTGCCGCTCGAAGCTCTTGTTCATGTGGTACGGGGAGGCATTGATGTTGACGATCACCTCGGCGCCCGCCTCGGCCAGCACCCGGACTGGCCCGTCGCCGATCCATGCGTCCTCGCAGACGCTGATGCCGACGGGTATCCCCTCGACCACGAAGACCGGGTACCGGGTGCCGCGCGTGAAATAGCGGATCTCGTCGAACACCCCGTAGTTCGGCAGGAACGTCTTGTGATAGATGCCCTGGATGGCACCCCTCCACAGCACCGCCGCGGCGTTGTGTATGCCGGCATCGGTGCGATCCACGAAGCCGGCGACGACCGCGGTCTCGCCGACGCCGGCGGCCAGCGCCTTGAGTTGACGGAGGTTCTCCTCGACGAACGAAGGCTTGAGGACGAGGTCCTCGGGCGGGTAGCCGGTCACCGCCAGCTCGGGGAAGACGGCGAGGTCCGCCTCGGCGCGCTCGGCCTTGGCCAGCCATCGCCTCATGAGCGCCACGTTCCCGTTGAGGTCGCCGACCGTCGGATTCACCTGGGCCAGCGCGAGCCGGAGCGTGCGCATCCTCTGAAGGCTAGCGCGGCCCGCGCAGGGGTTGCCACCACCGTGGGAGAATCTTCCGAGCGCGCGCGGCGCCGGCGGGGGGAGGGCCCATGACCGTCAAGCTGTCGGACCGGATGAGCCCACACGAATCGGTCACATATTTCTTCGAGCAGGCGGCCGAGCGGATCGACTTGGAAGAGGAGATGCGCGACGTGCTTCGCGGCTCCTACCGGGAGATGCAGGTCCAGGTTCCCGTCCGGATGGACGACGGCCACCTCATGGTGTTCAACGGCTACCGCGTCCAGCACAACGGTGCCCGTGGCCCGTACAAGGGCGGCGTTCGCTACCACCCGTCGGCCGACATCGACGAGGTGCGCGCTCTGGCAGCGCTGATGACGTGGAAGACGGCGATCGCCGACCTGCCGTTCGGCGGCGCGAAGGGCGGCGTCCAGTGCGAGCCGTACATGATGAGCGAGGCCGAGCTGCAGAAGCTGACCCGCCGCTACACGCAGATGATCGGCTACGTCCTCGGCGTCAACCGCGACATCCCGGCACCGGACATGAACACGAATGCGCAGACGATGGCGTGGATGATGGATGCCTACGGCCAGCGCTACGGCTACGCGCCGGCGTGCGTGACCGGAAAGCCGATCGAACTCGGGGGATCGCTCGGTCGTGAGGCCGCGACCGGGCGCGGGGTCGTCAACGTCATGCAGCAGTACGCCAAGGACAAGGGGTTCCCGCTCGAGGGCGCGAGCGTCGCGGTTCAGGGGTTCGGCAACGTCGGCTCCTTCGCGGCGCGCATCGCCGCCGAGGCGGGCGCCAAGGTCATCGCCGTCTCCGACGTGCGCGGCGGCGTCTACGCGGACACCGGCCTGGACATCGAAAAGGTCTGGAAGCATCGGGACGAGACCGGTTCGGTCGTCGGGCTGCCGGGCGCCGACGCGATCTCCAACGACGATCTGCTCCTGCTCGGCGTCGACTGGCTCGTGCCGGCCGCGCTCGGTGAGGTGATCCACGAACGCAACGCGTCGAAGATCCGCGCGAAGGTCGTGGTGGAAGCGGCGAACCATCCGGTCACACCGGTTGCGGACGCGACGCTCGACGCCGCCGGGATCGTCGTGATCCCCGACATCCTCGCCAATGCAGGAGGAGTCACGGTTTCCTACTTCGAGTGGACGCAGAACATCCAGCAGTTCCGCTGGGACGAGGAGCAGGTGAATACGCAGCTGGCGAAGGTCATGGCGAAGGCGTACGCGGACGTCGCGGCGCGCGCCGGCGACTGCCGTAACCTCCGCGAAGCTGCGTTCGTCGTCGGGGTTTCGCGCGTCGCACGGGCCGCGCGGTTGCGTGGGTACGTGTAACCCCACCGCTTGGTAGGCTCGCCACGTGCGATAGACGGGAGGACGGTATGTTCGGAACGGTCGGACGCATGAAAGTGAAGCCCGGAAAGCTCGACGACCTCGTCAAGCTTATGGACGAAGACCAGCGCGACATCGACGGCTCGGTCGCTTTCTACCTGTACAAGGTCGAGGGGAAAGAGAACGAGCTCATCATGGTGGTCGCGTTCCGCGACAAGGAGTCGTACTTCAAGAACGCCGACGACGCTTCCCAAGACGAGTTGTACCGAAAGATGGTGGCGCTGCTCGAAGGTCCGCCGACGTGGGAGGACGGCGAGATCATCGCGAACGGGCGCTAAACTCGTCTCCGTGGATCCCACCCGCGATCAGATCTCCTACGTCCTCCGCACCGTCGAGGAGCGGGACATCCGCTTCATCCGGCTGTGGTTCACGGACGTCCTCGGGTTCCTGAAGTCCTTCGCGATCACCCCGGCCGAGCTCGAGGTGGCGTGCGAGCAAGGCATGGGCTTCGACGGCTCGGCGATCGAGGGCTTCGCCCGCATCCAGGAGTCCGACATGCTCGCGCGGCCCGACGCCTCGACGTTCCAGATCCTCCCGGTCTCGCGTGGGAACCCGTACCTCGAGGCGCGGATGTTCTGCGACATCGTCACGCCGGATCACGCGCCGTTCCCCGGCGACCCGAGGTGGGTCCTACGCCGCAACCTCGAGCGCGCGGCCGCGAAAGGGCTCACGTTCTACGTGCACCCGGAGATGGAGTTCTTCCTCTTCAAGTCGTCGACCGAGCCGGTGCCGCTCGATCAAGGCTCGTACTTCGACCAGACGCCTCTCGACTCGGCGCAGGACTTCCGGCGGCAGGCGATCCAGACGCTCGAGCAGATGGGGATCTCGGTCGAGTACTCCCACCACGAGGTCGCGCCGTCGCAGCACGAGATCGACCTCCGATTCGCCGACGCGCTCACGATGGCCGACAACATCATGACCTACCGGCTCGTCGTGAAGGAGGTCGCGCAGGAGCGGGGCATGCACGCGACGTTCATGCCGAAGCCGATCCAGGGTCAGTGGGGGAGCGGCATGCATACCCACGTCTCGCTGTTCGAGGGCGACCGTAACGTCTTCTTCGACCCGAAGGGCCAAGCGCACCTCTCGAAGGTCGGCAAGCAATTCGTCGCGGGCCTGCTGCGCCATGCCCGCGAGATGACCGCGATCCTGAACCAATGGGTGAACTCGTACAAGCGGTTGGTGCCGGGATACGAGGCTCCGACGACGGTGGGTTGGTCGCGATACCTGCGTTCGGCGTTCGTGCGCGTCCCGGGAGCGAAGCCCAAGAAGGAGGCGTCGGCGCGCGTGGAGATCCGCTCGCCCGATCCGGCGTGCAACCCGTATCTCGCGTTCTCGGTGATCCTCGCGGCCGGGCTGCGCGGTATCGAGGAGGGCTACGAGCTCCCCGACGAAGCGTCGGAAGAAGTCGATGCGCTCACGCCGGAGGACCGCGCCGCGAAAGGCATCCAGTCGCTGCCCGACGATCTGTCGGTCGCGTTGAAAGAGATGGAGCGCTCCGAGCTCGTCGCCGAAGCCCTCGGCGAGCACGTCTTCGAGCAGTTCCTGCGCAACAAGCAGGCGGAGTGGAACGCCTACAAGTCCTACGTGTCGCCCTTCGAGCTCGAGCGCTACCTGCCGTTGCTCTAGACGCTCGCGGCCTCGAGCGGGACCGCGACCTCGGCGCGAACGCTCGCGAGTTCGCTCTCCCAGTCCTTCGGTCGAAGAACGGGTGTGACGACGAACTTGCTCGCCCCTTGCTCGACGAAACGCTCGAGGCGCGAGCGGAGCTCGGCCGTTCCGCCCAGCACGACCAGCTCGCGCGGGTCGACGCCCGGCCGCCGTGCTGCGACCACGGCAAGGATCTGCTCGGGGTCGGCGGCGCCGTCGGGCAGGTAGGGGACCAGCGCGCCGAAGTGCTCTTCGTCGATGGCCCGTTCGGACTCCGCGGCGTGCTCGCGGATCGCGGCGGCCATGCCCGCGTACTCGTCGACCGCGATGAACGAGGGGAGCCACCCGTCGCCGAGCTGGGCGACCCGGCGAAGGGCCGGCTTGGAGACGCCTCCGAACCAGACGTCGGGAGCCGGTTTTTGAAGCGGTTTCGGGCCCACGGCGACGTCGTCCACCCGGAAGAAGCGGCCGTCGAACGTGACCCGCTCCTGCGTCCAGACCATGCGCATCAGCCGGACGGCTTCCTGGGTTCGAGCTGCGCCCTCGGTCCGGTCGACGCCGAAGATGCTGCGGTCCGACCCTCCGTCTACGCCGAGCCCGAACGCGGCGATGAGCCGTCCGTTCGACACGACGTCGAGCGTCGCGAGCTGCTTCGCGAGCAGGACCGGATTGCGGCCCGGAAGAACCATCACGCTTGGCCCGAACTTCAGCTTTCGCGTTCGACCGGCGACCGCCGCCATCGCGACGAGCGGGTCGGGCGCGTCGAGCGTCACACGCTCGGAGAACCAGATCGAATCCCAACCGTCGCGTTCGGTGGCGTCGACGATCGACCAAAACGTGTCGTGATCCCATCCGGCGAGCGAGAAGCTCGACAGGCCGAGTCCGACGCGGATCTTCACGACGCTAGAAGCGCGTCCCGAGCGCGAGCCCGAGTGGACACTCGACCGTCGTCCCGGCGCGGTGCTCGACGGGGTCGCCTCCGTCGGCGCCGATGATGGTTAGGGCGCCGTTGCCCATGACCGTCCATCTCTCGCCGTCTCCGCACGCCGCGGTGTCCTCGTCGATACCGAACAAGACGTTGTCGGCCGGGACGGAGTCGATGATGAACCGACGCAAGCCTGGGAAGAACGATTCCACCGCGTCGAAGTGCGTTGGGATGCTGGCTCGGGTGAACAGCGGCAGACCGGGCACCCAGCGCAGGTCGTTCAAGTCGATCGTCGCCGAGGTGACGTCGGGCGCGACGGAGCCCACCGCACTGGCGCCTGCGCTGCATCCTCCGAACGCGGTTCCGTGCGCGAGCGCGTCGAGCACGGCATCCCAGAACGGCGTGTCGCGCAACGTGTCGGCGAGGTACCCGGGGTTGCCTCCAGAGAAGAAGATGTAGCGCGCATCGGCTACCTCATCGACGAGCTCTGCGCGCAGCGCGTCCTCGCGCGTCTTCAGCGGCAGGACCTCTGGGGTCAGCCCGATCGCCGTGAAGTGTTCGGCGCCCATGCCGGCCCATCTGTTGAACACGTCGTCGCCTTCCGGTGCGGACGCGGTCGGAAGGATCAACGCACGATCGGAGGATGCGGTCGCGTGCTCCGCGGCCCAGCGATCGACGTCGCGAGCCCAGGGGAGGAACTCTCCCGATCCGAGCAGGGCGAAGACGGCCATCTCGCGCGAAGGATAGGGTTAGACGTCTTGGCGACGCCAACCCGAACCGACGAGCTCTCACACGCGCTCGCGCGCGCCGGATTCTTGCGTCCACAAGACGCGGCGCGTCATCTCGCGGCCTGCGCGCTCGACGGCGAGGCGCTTCGCCGTGTGATCGCGGCGTGCGCGGAAGCGCCCGATCCGGACCTCGCCGCGGCGCAGCTTTGCCGGTGGATCGCGATGAGCGGACGTGTTCCGTCCAGCGCCTATCTCGAGCGGCTCGCCGCGGTGCTGGGCCTTTCGACCTCGCTCGGCGCCTTCCTTTCCCGGCATCCGGGGCAAGCCGACGTGCTCCGCGACGGCTCCGCGCTGCAGAAGCCCCGAACCCGGAAGGGGCTGACCGACCAGGCGTTGCGCGCCGTCCATTCCTCGGACGATCCGGCAACCGCCCTTCGCATCTGGAAGCGTCGCGAGGTCCTGAGGATCGCGTGCCGGGATCTGGCGGGTGGAGCGTCGGTCGAGGACGTGGGCCGTGAGCTGGCCTTCCTCGCCGAGGGATCGCTGCGCGCCGCTCTGGCGTCGCTCGAGGAGGAGCACCCCGCGCCGCCGCAAGCGCGGTTCTCCGTGATCGGGATGGGCAAGCTCGGCGCCGAGGAGCTCAACTACGCCTCCGACATCGATGTGATGTTCGTGTTCGACGCTCCGGACGAGCGAGCAGGGCATGCATGGGCGCAGGCGGTTGCGGACGGGATCCTCCATCGGCTGGCCGCGACGACGGAGGAGGGCCAGGCGTTCCGGGTCGACACGTCGCTTCGGCCCGAAGGGCGCGACGGGCCACTGGTGCGTTCGATCGCGGGGTTCCGGACGTATTACGAGCGGTGGGCGAAGCCGTGGGAGTTCCAGGCGTTGATCAAGGCGCGTCCGGTTGCCGGGGATCCGACCTTGGGGCAGCAGTTCACGGATCTGGCTCGTCCGTATGTGTATCCGGAGCGTCTGTCGCCCGAGGCCATCCGCGAGATCCGCGGCATGAAAGCACGCGCCGAACGCGCGCTCGCCGCGCGCGGCGTCGCGCAGCGCGAGGTGAAACGGGGACCCGGCGGGATCCGGGATATAGAGTTCGCCGTCCAACTGCTCCAGCTCGTCCACGCGCGGCGCGACACCTCGCTCCGTAGCGGGAACACGCTGGAGGCGCTGTCCGCACTCGCGCACGGCGCATACGTGGGGGACGACGACGCCGCCGACCTCGCCGGGGCGTACAAGTTCCTTCGCAAGATCGAGCACCGGCTGCAGCTCGCGCAGGAGCGGCAGACCCACACCGTTCCCGAGGACGAGGGACGGCGCAGGACGCTCGCGCGTTCGCTGGGCTTCCGCGACTCGCCGACGCAGACGGCGCTCGAGGCGTTCGAGGAGGAGTGGCGGCGAACGCAAACGCTGGTTCGCCGCATCCACGAGAAGCTCTTCTACCGTCCCTTGCTCGAGCGCTTCGCTCAGGCGCCGGCGCTCAACCCCGATGCCGCTCAGGAGCGGCTGTCGGCGCTCGGGTTCAAGTCGCCGGGCCGTTCGCTCAAATTCCTCGGGGATCTGACCAGCGGCCTCTCGCGTCGCGCGCAGCTGATGCGGAATCTCCTCCCGGTGATGCTCGATTGGATGGCCGACGCGCCGGACCCCGATCTCGCGGTCTCTGCGTTCCGGGATGTCGCGCTTCGGGTCGGCAGCAACCCGGCCGCGCTCGCCGCGTTGCGCGACGCGCCGCCGGTCGTGGAGCTGCTCTGCCGGGTGCTCGGCACGAGCAAGATGCTCGGCGAATACCTGCTGCACGTCCCGGACTTCGTCGCGGCGCTCGCCGACGAACGCACGCTCGCGCGCAAGACCCGCGAACAGCTCCACGCCGAGGCCATCGAGAACGTCGAATGGCGTTCCGAGCCCGAGACGCGCGACGCGGCGATCCGCCGTCTCAAACGTCGCGAGGTGCTGAGGATCGCGTGTAGGGATCTGGCCGGGGGCGTGTCGGTCGAGGACGTCGGCCGGGAGCTGGCGTTCCTCGCGGAGGGGGCGTTGCGCGCCGCGACCTCATCCTTGGAGGAGGAGCATCCGGCTCCCCCCGGTGCTCGCTTCTCCGTCGTCGGGATGGGCAAGCTGGGCGGGGAGGAGCTGAACTACGCCTCCGACGTCGATGTGATGTTCGTGTTCGACGCGCCGGACGATCGGAGCGGCTATGCCTGGGCGTCGGCGATGGGCGAGGGGCTGCTCCAACGGCTGGCCGCGACCACGGAGGAGGGCCAGGCGTTCCGGGTGGATGCGCGGTTGCGTCCCGAGGGGAAGGACGGGCCGTTGGTGCGTTCGATCGCGGGGTTCCGGGCGTATTACGAGCGGCGGGCGCAGCCGTGGGAGTTCCAGGCGTTGATCAAGGCGCGTCCGATTGCCGGGGATCCGACCTTGGGGCAGCAGTTCACGGATCTGGTTCGTCCGTATGTGTATCCGGAGCGCCTTTCGCCCGAGGCCATCCGCGAGATCCGCGGCATGAAGGCCCGGATCGAGAAGGAACGCCTCGGCCCGCGGGAGGATCCGAAGTTCCAGATGAAGGTCGGGCGCGGCGGGCTCGTCGACGTCGAGTTCACCATCCAGCTGCTCCAACTGATGCACGGTCACCGCGACCCACGGCTCCGCGCGCAGACGACCGTCCATTCGGTCGCCGCCGCCGCCGACATGGCCCTGCTCGATCTGGAAAAGGCTCGGTGGCTCGTCGATGCGTACCGCTTCCTCAACCGCACGCGCAACGTCCTCTACCTGATCCGCGGCCGGCCGCAAGACGCTTTGCCCCAGACGCCCGAGGATCAGGAAGTGCTCGCGAGGGCGCTCGGGTACGCGGCGCCCGGAGCGCGGGTCCAGTTCATCGAGGACTATCGCCGCGTCACCCGGCGCGCGCGACAGGTCTGCGAAGACGTCTTCTACGGCGGCTCATGAACGAGCGCACCGTCGTCGCGTCGGGCGTTCGGATGTTCGTCCGCGAGGAGGGGGCCGGCGATCCGGTCGTCCTGCTGCACGGCTTCCCGCAGACGGGAGCCTGCTGGGGTGCCGTCGCGGAGCGGCTGGCCAAGCGGTACCGAGTGATCGTCCCGGATCTGCCCGGGTTCGGCCGGAGCGGCGCTCCTCCACGGTACGAAGCAGAGGCCGTGGCCGGCGTGCTCGCGACGTTCCTCGACGAGCTCGGTGCGTCCCCTGCGACGATCGTCGGGCACGACTGGGGCGGCTCGCTTGCCTTCGCGCTCGCGTTGACGCACCCGGGCGAGGTGTCGAACCTCGTCGTGATCAACGCTCCGTTCCGGAAGCTCGATCTCAAGCGCGGGTTCCATTTCCTCGCGTTCAACGTCCCATTCGTGCCGGAGCTCGCGTTCCGGCTCGTCGGGGACCGGCTGGTGACTTCCATGCTCCGCGCCGGGGCGGCCCGCAAGGACGTCTTCGATGAGGACACGACACGCCCGTACCGTGAGGCGTACGCGGATCCGGCGAACGTTCGCTCGGCGCTCGCGTACTACCGGACGATCACGCGCAAGATCATCGCACGGCGGGTTCGACCGGGACGCCGTGACTCGACGTCCAGAACGCCGAGACGCATCGAAGCTCCCACGCTCCTGGTTTGGGGGATGCGTGATCCGGTGCTACCCGAGTCGATCCTCACCGGGATCGAGCGCGACATCCCGCAGGCTCGAGCGGTTCGTCTTCCGGACTGCGGACACTTCGTCCCGGAGGAATGCCCCGACGAAACCGCGGGCGCGATCGAGTACTTCCTCACCACCGGCTGAGCGGCGCGTTTCGCTCCACTGGACTCCGCGATCGTCGGTGAGAGGATGGCGCATCGTGTCCAACGCTTCCGGAACCAAGCGACCACGCAGCGCTGCCGAGTCGCGTCGCCGCGCCCTGCGTCGCGTGTACCCCTCCGCCCCCGACCGGCCGCGCTTCCTCGAGGCGCGCCTGCTGCGCGCAGGTGAGGTCGCGGCGTTACTCCAGGTGAGTCGCCGGAGCGTAGCCGCCTGGGCTCAGCGCGGGTTCCTCCCGTTCATCGAGACGCCCGGCGGGCACCGCCGCTTCCGCGCAGCCGACGTCCGTGCGCTCATCGCGTCGCTCAAACGCGTCGCCGACGTCGAGTCCCTTCCCCCGCATCCTGCTCGTCGCGGCTGAACGCGCGAGCGACGTTGGCGTAGTTCGCCCTACTCGCCGGCCGTTGCCCCGTCGGCAGTTTCCGTAGAACTCCCGATGGTTCCGTCGCGTTCTCCCACGCATGATGTGAAGGGGAAGGGTGGGAAGAAAGCCACGCGCAGGGACGACGGGAAGCGACCCGGGCCTGAGGCTGAACGCCTGCGCCTCATCGACTCGCTCTATGCGGACGATCCCGGCCGCGCTCCGGACTGGCTCGAGACAAGGCTGCTCTCCACCGGTCAGGTCGCCACACTTTCCTCGTGAGCAGGCGGAGCGTGACCGCCTGGGCACAAGGCCGGAAGCTCCCCTACGTCACGACGCCCGGTGGCCACCGACGATTCCGCGTGGGTGACGTCCGAGCTTTGCTCGACGCCGCTGCGGCGCCGAGCCGACAAGAACGAGCCGTGTACTCGACGAGCACGAGGACTGAGGAGGGCATCATGCGCAAGATGTTGCTGGGCACGATGATGCTGGCGGTAACGGCGGGACTCATCGTCACCCATGCGGCGACGCTCGGCTTGGACCAAGCCTGGCCGTTCGCTGTCGGGTTGGCACTCGCGCCTCTCGGCGCCCGCGGACGCGGGCTCGTCCGAACGTCGCTCAGCATCCTCGCCGGTATCGCGATCGGCGTCGGGGCGTTCGTCATCGTGAGCCTGTGGATGCCGTTCATCCCGGTGTCCTTCGGAATCATGGTAGGCGTCGCGGTCGCCGCGATGGGCCTGATGGCGTCGTTCCTGCCGAGGCAGTTCCAGCTCCCGCCGATGCTCATCGCCTTCGCCGTCTTCTTCGCATCGTACGAGCCGATCTGGAGCGCGAACCGGGCAGGGTTCTACGGCCAGGCACCCGCGGCGGCGGCGAGTGTTCTTATCGCGCTGTTCGGCGGTCTCCTCGTCTCGTACGGCGCCTCTCGGATCCTCGCGATCGAGGCTCGGCAGCGTGCCGGCGAGGTGATCCCGTTCCGGGCGCGGATCCAGCTGTCCGACACGGGCGACCGCCCCGCAACTGCCGCAGGGGGAGGGATCTAGTCATGCGGAAAGCTACGATCACCATCCTGGCATTGGGACTGCTCCTCTCGTTCGCGGGATTCGGCGCCGCCGGCGCAGTGGCGGAGACCGTCGTGACCGCAGACATGGCCGTCGACCGTGAGCTCGTCTCGGCGCGCACCAACGCGGACGGCGCGATCACGCGCGTTGATCTTGTGGACGCGCTCTCCGTCTACGGGGACGGGCGCATCCGGATCGTGGACCGTAACGCCTCGGCCGGGCTGCGCAACTTGATCGGTTTCGAGGGGCCGGCCTCGGCGTCGGGCTCCAACGTCACGTGGGACGTGGACGTGAAGGGCTCGAAGGAGATGCTCACGGTCGCCCAGCACATCAAACCGAAGCTGCCGGTCTCGGTGACGCCGACGTACTTCATCGGCAACCGGGCCGTGAAGGCGGCCGACGTGCGCGGGTACTCCGGTGAGATCGCGATCGAGTACCGGCTTGCCAACACGACCCGCAAAACGGAGAACCTCGAGGTAACGAACGCTGCGGGCGAGACGGTGACCGCTCCCATCGACACCTACGTTCCGTTCGTCGGGCAGGCGAGCTTTGAGCTGACCCCGGACGTCTGGGAGCGCATCGACGCGCCCGGCGCGTCGGTCGTGACCGACGATCAACAGATCCGCCACGTCACCTACACGGCGATCCTCGCTCCGATTGTGGGCACCTCGACGCAGACGATCCGACTCGCCGGGCGCGTCAAGGACTTCGAGATGGGAGAGGTCCGCATCGTGTTCCAGCCGCTCCTTCCGGGTGGCGCCGACACTCTCGCGGCGAAGACGATCGAAGGAGGCACCGTGTTGTTCCAGGGTGTCGGTGCCGTCGACGAGAACCTCGGCAAGCTCGAGCAGGGCACCCTGCAGCTGGTCGACGGGCTGTCGCAGCTGTACGCGGGGATCGTCGAGGCCCGTACCGGGCTCGGCGACGTCGGGACGACCGACACGATCGTCGACGGACTGAGTCAGGTGCTCGGCGGGCTCGAGGACCTCGGCGACTCCCAGGCAGGTGTACCGGCGATCAAGGCCGGCGTCGAAGAGCTTGCGGCGGGGATCGAGGAGATGCTCGTCGGGCTCGGTAGCGCCGGCACGGCGGGCACGATCCTCAACGGTCTCGCGCAGGTCTCCGGCGGTCTCGGGCAGCTCGGCGCACCGACCGGGCTTGCGGCGGCGAAGGGTGGCGTCGATCAGGTCAACGCCGGGCTCACCCAAGCCAAGACCGCGCTCGTCGGTCTCCAAGCGGCGCTCGGCGGGTCGATCGCGGAGATCCAAGGCGCATCAGCCACGCTGGGCTGTCCGGGCTCGCTCAATCCAGCCTGTCCTCTGCTGGACTCGGCTCTCAACTCGAGTCACGGCTTGAGCACGGTGACCCTGCCCGGCTTGGCCTCGCTCGAGGCCGGCACCGACGCTGCCAAGGCTGGGCTCGATCAGGTCTCCGGCGGTCTGTCCGCCGCGATCGGAGCGGTCGGGCAACTGTCGGCCGGCGTGACGGCCGTCACGGCCGGCGTGCAGCAGGTGAAGGCGGGGCTCAAGTCCGGCGACCCCAACAGCCCGGGAGTGATCGAAGGCCTGGACGCGGTTGCGGGCGGGCTGGCACAGGTGATCTCCGGCATCGGATCGGTCGGCACGGAGGACACGCTCACCGACGGCGCCAGCCAGCTCCTGTCGGGCTCGCAGAACCTTGCCGACGGGGTGGATCAGATCGCCGGCGGGACGTCAGATGCCCAGGCCGCTGCCAGCAAGATCGGCGACGGGCAAGGTCAGCTGTCGGAGAACGGGACCAAAGTGATACAAGCCGGGATCGGCGGCAGTCTCCAGGAAGCCTCGGCGGCGCTCGCATCCCTCAACGCAATGAAGCGGCGGGCGGCAGAAGAGTCATTCGTCTTCGGACCACCCGAAGGAGCCGATGGCTCGGCGAGCTACGTGTTCCGGATCGGGGAGATCACCAAGCGCAACCTCGAGACCATGATCAAGCTCGGCATCGGGGCGGTCATGTTGATGCTGCTTATGACGGCGGGCGTGCCTGCCATGCGGCGCCCCGCCTAGCGTCGGGCGTGGTGGGAGGCCGGCGAGGCCGGTCTCCCACCCATACGGCCCGACGCGGTCCTGCGATAGGCTCGGGGTCGTGGCGGAGCACCCGAACGTCTCGGTGGTTCGGCGCTTTTATCAAGCCTTCATGGCCCGCGACACCTCGCGCCTGTATCAGCTGGCCGGCGAGAACCTGGAGTTCCACGTCGCGGGACGGTCTGCATTCGCCGGTGTGCACCGGGGCCCCGACCAGATCCTCAAGCTCTTCCGGCTGACGGGTGAGCTGACCCAGCATTCGGTGAGGATCGAGCTGCACGCGCTCCTCGGAAGTGGAGACCACGTCGTGGGCCTGCATCACATCTCCGCCTCTCGGCCAGGTCGCACGCTGGATCAGAACGGCTGCCTCGTGTGTCACGTCGACGGGGCCGTGATCACCGACGCATGGCTCTCCTTCGAGAACCTCCGCCAAGCCGACGCGTTCTGGGCCGACTGATGGCGGACGACGACGGCGTCGAGATGATGCGCCGGTTCTACGACGCGTTCGATACCGGGGACGCCGATGTCTTGCGCGAACTGCTGGCGGACTGCACGTGGCACACCCCCGGCGAGAGCCTGATCGCCGGAGCCTTCTCCGGCGGGGACGAGATCGTGACCCGGTTCGGCCGGCTGAGGGAGATGACGGACGGGACGCTCACGTTCCACGTGCACGAGATACTGGGAGACGGCCGGCACATGGTTGGGCTCGACCGCGTCACCGCTCGAAGGGGCGACCGGACGCTCGACATGAACCGCGTCGTCATCGCGCACGCACGCGACGGCAAGCTCGTGGATGTCTGGTTGGTCCCAGAAGACCAATACGCGTTCGACGAGTTCTGGAGCTGACGCAAAGAACCCCCGCCGTGCGGCCGGGGTTCTCCGGTTGAGCCTTCGAGCGTCGATCAGATATCGAAATACAAAGAAAATTCGTGCGGGTGCGGACGCAGACGGATCGCGTCGAGCTCCTTCGTTCGCTTGTAGTCGAGCCACGTCTCGATGACGTCCTCGGTGAACACGCCGCCTTCGAGCAGCCACTCGTTGTCGGCCTCGAGCGCGTTGAGGACCTCTTCCAGCGAGCCGGGGACCTGCTGAACCTGAGCCTTCTCGTCCGGCTCGAGGTCGTAGAGGTCCTTGTCGAGCGGCTCCGGCGGCTCGATCTTGTTCCGCACTCCGTCGAGCCCGGCCTGCAAACACGCCGCGAAGGACAGGTAGGGGTTGCACGACGGGTCCGGCGTCCGGAATTCGATACGCTTGGCAGCGATCGACTTCGAGTAGACGGGGATCCGCACGCACGCGGAGCGGTTGCGCTGCGAATAGACGAGGTTGATCGGCGCCTCGTAGCCCGGCACGAGCCGGCGGTACGAGTTCGTCGTGGGCGCCGCGAACGCCAGCAACGCCGGCGCGTGGGCCAGGAGCCCCCCGATGTACCAGCGTGCGAGGTCCGACAGCTGCGCGTAGCCGGTCTCGTCCCACATGAGGTTCTCGCCGTTGCGCCACAGCGATTGATGGGTGTGCATGCCCGAGCCGTTGTCCATGAAGAGCGGCTTCGGCATGAACGTCGCCGTCTTCCCATGCCGCCACGCGACGTTCTTGACGATGTACTTGTAGAGCATCACCTTGTCGGCCATCGCCAGCAGGGTGTCGTAGCGCATGTCGATCTCCGCCTGGCCGGCGGTGCCGACCTCGTGGTGCTGGACCTCGATCTCGATCCCGCACTTCTCCATGGTCAGGACCATCTCGCTGCGAAGGTCCTGGTACTGATCCATCGGCGGGACCGGGAAGTAGCCCTCCTTGTATCGGGGGCGATACCCGCGGCTCCCGGGGTCGCCGGAACCCCAGGCACCTTCGGTGGAATCGATGAAGTAGTAACCCGAGTGCTGGTTCTGGTCGAAGCGCGCCTCGTCGAAGATGTAGAACTCCGCCTCGGGACCCCAGTACGAGATATCGGCGATGCCCGATCCCTTGAGGTGGTCCTCGGCCTTCTTCGCGATGTAGCGCGGGTCGCGCGTGTACGACTCGCCGGTGACCGGGTCCTTGACGAAGCAGTTGATCAGGAGCGTCTTGTGCTGCATGAACGGATCGATCACCGCGGTCTTCGGGTCCGGCATCAGGAGCATGTCCGACTCCTGGATCTGCTGGAACCCGCGGATCGAAGAGCCGTCGAAGCCGTACCCCTCTTCGAAGCCGTCTTCGGTCAGCTGCTTGATCGGCACCGAGAAGTGCTGCGTCAAGCCGGGAAGGTCGGTGAATCGGAAGTCGACGATCTGGACTTCGTTATCCTTGGCGTACTTGAGGACTTCCTTGGGCGTACTGATGCTGCCCGTTTCGGCCACGATTTCCCCTCCCTCTCAACCGCTCCCTGTCGGAACGCCCCTCGAAGACTGCGAGAGCCTAGACCAGCCCGCTCGGACGAGCAAAGGCGTGAAAGGCTGAGAAAAACCTAAGGCATCGTCGTTTCGCGACCGTTTCCTGTTCGTAAATTCCGTGTAAACGTGCGAACCGGTCCGCGGGGCCGGCCCCGGCCGTTGTCGCGCGTGTCCGTTCTATGATTCCCGCTCCCGACGGGGCCCGGACCGGCCTTAGGAGGCGAGCCCATGCGATTGTCGACACCGCGTATCCCGCCCGTGACCGACCCATCGATGCTGACCGACGAGGCCCGCGAGCTGCTCGGCGGCACGTCGCTTGGCCCGGCGGTCAACATCTTCCGCACGTTCATCCATCATCCGAAACTGCTCAAGCGCTGGCTCGTGTTCGGCAACCACGTCCTGTTCAAATCGAGCTTGCCGCCGCGCGAGCGCGAGTTGCTGATCCTGCGCACCGGGTGGCGGTGCCGTGCCGAGTACGAATGGGGGCAGCACGTCGTGATCGGCCGCGCCGCTGGCCTCACCGACGATGAGATCGACCGCGTGACGCTCGGACCCGAGGCTCCCGGATGGGATCCGTTCGACGCGACGCTGCTGCGCGCCGCCGACGAGCTCCACGACGATCACATCGTCGGCGACGAGACCTGGAAGGCTCTGGGCGAGCGCTACTCCACGCAGCAGCTCATGGACCTCGTCTTCGCCGTCGGGCAATACACGCTGGTGTCCATGGCATTGAACTCGTTCGGTGTGCAGCTCGACCCGGACGTGCCGGGGTTCCCGGCATGAGGCTCGAGGGGAAGGTGGCCGTCGTTGCCGGCGCCGGTCAGACGCCCGGCGACACCATCGGCAACGGGCGCGCGACCGCGATCCTTTTCGCTCGCGAAGGAGCAAGCGTCTTGTTGGTCGACCGGCGACGAGATTCGGCGGCCGAGACCCAGGAGATGATCGCCGCCGAGGGCGGCACGGCGATCGCCTTCGAAGCCGACATCACGCGCGAGGACGACTGCCGTGCGGTTGCCGCCGGCTGCGTCGAGGAGTTCGGCCGCATCGACGTGCTTCACAACAACGTGGGCATCGGGGCAGGGGACAGCGGCGTCACGCACCTCGAGCTGGAGTCCTGGCAGCGGATCATCGACGTGAACCTCACCGCGATGTTCCTCGCCTGCAAGCACGTGCTACCGGTGATGCGCGAGCAGCACTCCGGGGCGATCGTGAACATCTCCTCCCTGGCCTCCGTCGCCGCGACCGGGATGGCCGCGTACAAGGTGTCGAAGGCTGGGGTGAACGCGCTCACGCAGCAGATCGCGATGGGTAACGCCCGTTACGGGATCCGCTGCAACGCGATCCTGCCGGGCCTGATGAACACGCCGATGGCGATCGAGTCCATCGCGGCGGCGCGCGGCATCCCCAAGGCACAGCTGATCCGGGAGCGGGACGCCGCCGTGCCGCTCGGCGGCATGGGGACTGCTTGGGACGTCGCGAAGGCGGCCCTCTTCCTGGCATCCGACGACGCGAGCTTCATAACCGGGGCGTTGCTGCCGGTTGACGGAGGGCAGGGCGCGAGGGTGGGCTGACCCGGCGACCGCCGACGGTCGGCTACTTGAGGGCGATGAATGTCTCCCGGCGGTCCTCGCGATACGACTGTGGAAGGTCCTTGGTTCCTTTGGGCACGTAGAAGACCTCGCGGAACCCCGCGTGCTTCAACATCATCACGACGGCCCCACGGGACGGGAGCATCTTGAGCACATTCGAATGGAACGACTCCCCCTCTTCATGCTCGTATTCGGGGCCCAGGAGACACACCGGCCATGAACTCGGCACCACCTGCGTGTCGACGACGGCGAGCTGCTTTGTGACGGCGGCGAGACGTTCGAGCGCGGAGACCGGCTTGTCGAGGTGGTAGAGCAACCCAAGGTACAAGGTGATGTCGAAGACGCCGGGATCCTCGGGCGAGATGTCGTACGCGTTCTGCTGCTGGAAGGAGATCCGGTCGAGGCCGGTGATCTGGAGAACGAACTTCGCCACCTCGACGCTCTTAGCGGCAGCCTCCACCCCAACGACTCGATCGGCGCCGGCCGCCCGTGCTTGGACCGACCAGAATCCCACGTGGCTCGCGACGTCGAGGACCGTGCGACCCTCGAGCGAGCCCCCCGTGACGGAGAGCAGCGCGGGGAACATGTGCATGAAGCGCCGATGCTCGTAGCCTCCGAACGGAGCGCCCCCGATCTTGTTCGGGACGCGTCTGCCGCCGAACTCGTACGGAGACGCCCAGAAGGCTTCGTCTACCCGCCGGTCGATCTCCTCGCGACTGAGCCTCGAGTCGGCGGAGATGGGGAACGAATAGGAATAGATGCTCTTCGCCTTCTCCACCATGGCGGCCGACGGCTCGTCGAGCGTCGGGCAGGAAGACATCCGAGCGAGCCGCTCGGGCGGGTCGCCGGTGACCCCGATGACGCGTCGCGGTCCGGCGCGCTCCACCCGCACGCCGACTTTCTCGAGCGCAGCGTTCGTTCGCCGGGCCAATCGAGTCGCGATTCCGGGCGTGCCGGAAGCCTTCGGCGAGGCATCCTCCTCGGTCGTGGTGGGCCACGCGAGCGTAGACGAGACCCGTCGGGCCCGGCAAGCACTCCGTCGCCCGTTCTGCGCCGAAGCACGGTAGCCTGATGACGGCCACCGTCCTGCCGAGCGTGTCGGCACGGATCTACCCGGAGGAAGCCGAGCGATGACTCCATGACGCCCCTGCGCCGCCCGTCGGTGTCGGGTGTGCTCGTCATCGCCGTCGTCCTCGGCATCTTGCTGTTCGGCGCGGAAGTCGGGCTGCGTGCGGTGGACGGCCGTCTCGTGGAGCCGCTCGATTGGCACGATTGGGAGGCGCAAGCCAAAGCCGACCAGATCGAGGCGCTCGCGGCGAAGGATCCGATACCTATCGTGACGGTCGGAACGTCGGCGATGCATTTCGGCCTCGACCCGGTCCAGCTCCGTGCCGAGCTACCCGGCAACCCGCTCGTCTACAACGCCGCGCTCCCGGGAGGGATCCCGCGGATCATGGACATCTGGACCGAGCATCTCGTCTTCCCAAAGCTCCGTCCCAAAGTGATCGTGCTCGGCGTCAACTCCACGGATGTGAACGACGCCGGCACGCAGAAGGGGTTCTTCAGGTACTTCGAAAACTCGAAAGCGGTGCGTCGACTGACCGGGCGATCGAGCGTTATCGAGCAGATGGACCACCGCATCATGTCCTGGTCCGCGCTTTGGCGGTATCGAACCTTGCTCCGCAAGCCGGTCACGTTCGTTGATGCGCTGCGTGGGCATCGGCCGCCGAATCCGGGCGACACGATAACGGCCTTCGGATTGGACGTCGGCCGGCGCCGCCGAGTCGTCGACGCTTCGCCCGAGAAGGTTCAGGATTTCGTCGACCGCCGGCGGAACTCGTGGCTCCGCAACTACACGATCGGCGGCGTGGAATCTGCGGCGCTTCGTCGGATGGTCGAGCGCGCCCGGAGCGCCGGGATCAAGGTGGTGATCGTCGAGATGCCGATCGGTGACTACTATCTCCGAGCCCATCCGAACGGCGAACAGGACTACGCGAAGTTCCGGCAGGAGATCGAGACCCTCGTTCAGGAAACGGGATCGTCGTTCCTCGACGCGAGCCGGTCGGTTACGCCGACGCCGGATCACTTCTCCGACTTCGTGCACCTGAACGGCAAGGGCGCGAAAGTCTTCACGAGCTACCTCGCCGGCGAGCTCCGCAAGATGGGTCTGGCTTAGTCGCCGCGGACCCGCGCGGCCCGATGCTGGCGCCCTGCGTGATACGAGGAACGGACGAGGGGTCCCGACTCGACCCAAGCGAATCCCATCGACCGACCGGCCGTGCGCCAGGCGTCGAACTCTTCCGGAGTCACGTAACGAACCACCGGCATCTGGAGCGGGCTCGGCCGTAGGTACTGGCCGATCGTAAGCAGGTCGCACCCGGCATCCCGCAGATCCCGCATCGCGCCGAGCACCTCTTCGTGGGTCTCGCCCATGCCGGCGATGACGTTGGACTTCGTGTAGCTCGTCGGGGGGAGGGCGGCCCGCGCCGTACGGAGCAGCTCGAGCGACCCCGGGTACGTGAACGCCGGCCGGATCCGATCGAACAGGCGGGGAACCGTTTCGATGTTGTGGGCGAACACCTCGGGCTCGGCTTCGCACACCGTCCGGAGCGCTTCCTCGGATCCCTTGAAATCAGGGACGAGGAGCTCCACGCTGCATCCCGGGACGCGGGCACGGATCTCTCGGGTCGTCTCCGCGAAGAGCCACGCGCCGCCGTCTGCGAGGTCGTCGCGCGCGACGCTCGTGATCACCGCATAGCGCAGGCCCATCTGCTCGACGGACTCGGCTACCCGGCGCGGCTCTTCGACGTCGTAGCTCTCGGGTCGTGCGGTGGTCACGTCGCAGAACGCGCACCGGCGTGTGCAGCGATCACCTCCGATAAGGAACGTCGCCTCGCGTTCCTCCCAGCACTCGTAGATGTTCGGGCACGACGCCTCCTCGCAGATCGTATGGACGCCCTCGCGGCGCACGATGCCCTTCAGGTCGGCGTAGTTCGGGCCGAGCTGCATCCGCACCTTCAGCCACGGCGGCTTGCGCCGACCGTCCACCGTGGACGGGTGCTCGAGGTTCCGTGCCGGACCCTGGACCGATATCAGCGGGAGCAGCTTGCGCTCAGGAAGGGACACGGGGCATCTCCAATCCGAGCTCCTCCGGCGACGCCTCGATCACTTGGAAGGCCCCAAGCGCT
The DNA here is from genome assembly GCA_040905475.1 of Actinomycetota bacterium. NCBI lineage: Bacteria > Bacillati > Actinomycetota > Actinomycetota bacterium. The sequence goes on along the minus strand of JBBDRM010000073.1, from coordinate 14,889 downwards.
TCGCCGACACGCTTGGACGTCCACCGGACCACGTCGGCCAGGGACACGTCCCGGCCGAGCTGCTCGGCCAACGACGTGACTCCACGGTCGACGAATCCACACGGGACGATCCCGTTGAACATCGAGAGGTCGGTGTTGACGTTGATGGCGAAGCCGTGGGTCGTGATGCCTCGCGACACGTGGATCCCAATCGCGCCGAGCTTGCGGTCGCCCACCCATACCCCGGTGATCCCCTCGACGACGCCGGCCTCGACGCCGGCGTCCGCCGCGACGGCGATCATCGCGCGCTCGAGCGACCGGACGTAGCCGACGAGGTCGCCCGTGTCGCCCAGTGAGATGATCGGGTAGCCGACCAGCTGTCCGGGCCCGTGATAGGTGACACGACCGCCGCGATCCGTCTGTTCCACGGCGATACCGCGAGCGGCGAGGGCCTCGGCATCCAGGAGGATCTCTTCCTCGGGAGCGCGGCGGCCGAGCGTGTATACGTGCTCGTGCTCGAGCAGCAGCAGCGTGTCGGGCAGCTTCTTCTCCGCCCGGAGCTGCGCGACGATCTGCTGCAGCTCGAACGCCGGACGGTACGCCACCCGGCCGAGCCACGCCGCGAGGAGCGTCCTCACGGCTCCAGCCCGAGCTCGGAAGCGAAGTCCGCTTCTTCGAGGATCGCTTTCAGGCGGGCGTTGAACTGGGCGGTCTTGTGGCCGTCGATCCAGCGGTGGTCGTAGGTGAGGTAGAGGTACATCATCTGCCGGATCGCGATCGCGTCGGCGCCGTCGATCGTCATCACGATCGGACGCTTGACGACCGCTCCCGTGCCGAGGATCGCGGCCTGCGGCTGATTGATGACCGGGGTCTCGACGAGCGTGCCGAACGATCCGCCGTTGGTGATCGTGAACGTCCCGCCGGACACGTCGTCGGGCTTCAGGCCGCCTTTGGTCCGCGCCCGCGTCGCGACGTCGTTGATGCCCCGCGCGATGCCGATCAGGTTCATCCCGTCGGCGCCCTTGACCACCGGCACGATGAGCCCCTCGTCCCTGCCGACGGCGATGCCGAGGTTCACCTCGCGGAACAGCGTGGCCGAGGTCGCTTCCGGGTCGATGTGCGCGTTGAACTCGGGGAACGCACGGACGGCCTGAACGACCGCGGAGGCGACGAACGGCAGGAACGTGAGTCCGAAGCCCTCCTGCCCTTTGAAGTCTTCCTTCGCCCGCTCGCGTAGCGCCGCGATACGGGTCATGTCCACCTCGATGACGTTGGTCACGTGCGCCGCGGTGCCGAGGCTCCGGCGCATGTGCTCGGCGATCGCCTTGCGGATGCGGCTGAACGGGACCACCTCGCTCGCGCCCGAAGGCACGGCAAACCCCGAAGCCGGCTCCGCGGCCGGACGGGCAGGCGCGACCTCTTTCGCGTCGCGGGTCTTGATCTGGCCGGACTTCGCCGGCTTGGCGCCGCGCTCCTCGAGGAAAGCCAGGACGTCCTGCTTCGTGACGCGGCCGCCGCGGCCGCTGCCTTTCACGTCCGCGAGATCCACGTCGTTCTCGCGCGCCAGCTTCCGTACGAGCGGCGAGAGCGCGCCGACGCCTTCCTTACGGCCGTCGCCGCCGTTGGCCGTCGCCGACCCGCGGTCCGTCGGCGCTTCCTCCTCCGGAGCCTCGGGCTCGGCCTCGGCCGAGGAGGTCGCGGGAGCGTCGGATGCTTTGGAGGCGCCGTCCTTCGACGCGCTCTCGTCGATCACGGCGATCTCGGCGCCGACCTCGACGGTCTGATCCTCCTTCGCCACGATCTTTGTGAGCTTGCCGGCTGCGGGCGCGGGGAGCTCGGTGTCGATCTTGTCGGTGGAGATCTCGACGAGCGGCTCGTCGGCCTCAACCCACTCGCCTTCTTGCTTGAGCCAGCGAACGATCGTGCCCTCGGTGACGTTCTCGCCCATCCGGGGAAGCTCGACCGACACGCTCACGGCACGCTCCTACGCCGAGTGCAGCGCCCGGCCGGCCAGCGAAAGCGCCGCCTCGCCGAACGACTCGGTCAGGGTCGGATGCGGGTGGATCAACGCGGCGACCTCTTCCGGCATGGCCTCCCATCCGACGGCGAGCATCGCCTCCGCGACGAGCTCCGTCACGCGGGGACCGATGAAGTGGACGCCGAGGATGGCGCCGTCCTTGGCCGCGACGATCTTGCAGAAACCCGACGGCTCTCCGAGGATCACCGCCTTGCCGATCGCCCCGAGCGCGACCTTCGACGTGACGACGTCGTGCCCGCCCTCGCGGGCTTGGGCTTCGGTCAGGCCGACCGCCGCGACCTCGGGTCCGCAGTACGTGCAGCGAGGGATCGCGTCGTAATCGATCGGCGGCGGGTTCTTTCCGGCCGCGTGCTCGGCGGCCGCGATGCCCTCCGCGAACGAAACGTGCGCGAGCTGCGGCGTCGGGATCACGTCGCCCACGGCGTACACGCCGGGCACCGACGTCTCGCCCGAGCCCTTCACGGTGACGAAGCCGCGGTCGGTCTTGAGGCCGGCCGCCTCGAGTCCCGCGCCCTCGGTCACCGGCCCTCGGCCGACGGCGACGAGGAGAAGCTCGGCCTCGAGCGTCTCCGCCTTGCCGTTCGTCGTGATCTTCGCCGTGACGCTCTTCTCGCCGGCCGTGGCCTCTTCGAGCTTCGAGCCGGTGAGCGATCGGATGCCGCGCTTCTTGAACGCGCGCTCGAGCTCCTTGCCGAGGTCGGCGTCCTCGAGCGGCACGAGTGAGGGCAGCATCTCGACGACGGTGACCTCGGCGCCGAAAGAGCGCCACACGCTCGCGAACTCAACGCCCACCGATCCTCCGCCGAGCACGATCGCGCTCGAGGGGATCCGATCCAGCGGCAGCGCCTGATCCGAGGTGATGATGCGCTCGCCGACCTCGAGCCCCGGGATCAGCTTGGGTGCGGAACCGGTCGCGATCACAACCTTCTTGGCCGTGATCTCCCCATGGCCCTCGATCGCCACGGTCGTGGGTGAGCGGAGCGTTCCGGTGCCCGCGATCACGTCGACCTTGCGATGCTTGAGCAACCCTTCGAGGCCCTTGAACATCCGGTCGACGACGCCCTGCTTGTAGGTCTGGACGCCGGCCCAGTCGACGGTAACGTCCCCGACCTTTATGCCGAAGCGTTCGGCGTCTCGGGCCGTGTCGTAGACCTCGGCCGAGTGCAGGAGCGCCTTGGTCGGGATGCACCCGCGATGCAGGCATGTCCCGCCGACCTTGTCGCGTTCGACGAGGGCGACCTTCATGCCGAGCGACGCGGCGCGAAGCGCGGCGGAATACCCGCCGGTCCCGCCGCCGAGCACGATCAGGTCGTATGCGTCGCCCATGACGGCTCCTTGATCCGTTCCTCGCGTCCATCCTACCCGCCCGGTCGGCGGACCAGCCGCCCACCACGTTGACGGTCTTTCCGAGAATCTCTAGGCTCCGCCGCCGTGGAGGCCCGCCGTTCGCCGCTCGACGCAGCGCATCGCGCGCTGGGGGCGCACATGGGCTCCTTCGCCGGGTGGGAGATGCCGATCTCCTACGCCGGGACGATCGCGGAGCACACCGCCGTCCGGCAACGCGTCGGAATGTTCGATGTGACGCATCTCGGGACGATCGGGGTACGGGGCGCCGGCGCCGGCGAACTGCTCGATCGGGTTCTGTCGAATCGGATGACCGATCTCGCACCCGGACGAGCGCGATACACGCTCATCCTCGACGACAACGCCGGGATCGTCGATGACATCATCGTCTACGCGTTCCTACCCGGAGAGTTCCTGGTCGTGCCGAACGCTTCCAACGTCGACGAAGTGGAGCGACGGCTCCGCGATCGTGCCTCGTCCGGCGTCGGCATCGAGCAGCTGCTCCGCGCAAAGATCGCCGTGCAAGGCCCCAGTTCGCGAGAGGCGTTGACTTCGGTGATCCACAACGTGCCGGGACTCGGCTACATGCGGTGTGCGGTCGTCGGCGATGTGGCGATCGCGCGCAGCGGCTACACGGGGGAGCACGGCTACGAGATCTTCACGACCGCCGAGCTAGCCCCGACGCTGTGGGAGGGATTGCTCGCGGAAGTGAAAGCTCGCGGCGGCGAGCCGTGTGGCCTCGCGGCTCGCGACACGCTGCGCCTTGAGATGGGTTATCCGTTGCACGGCAACGACATCGATACCGCGACAACCCCGCGGGAGGCGCACCTCGACTGGGCGGTGGCCGTCTCGAAGGACCACTTCGTCGGCAAGCCGGCCTTCGAGGCGAACCCACCTCGCAAGGAGCTCGTCGGGCTCAAGATGGTGGATCGGGTCATCCCTCGCCACGGCGCGACGGTGGAGCTCCGGGGACGGACGCTCGGGACGGTGACGAGCGGCACGTTCTCGCCGACGCTGAAGACGGGGATCGCCCTCGCCTACGTGGAGCCTCCCGGCTCGCTGGTAGAGGGGGACGACGTCGAGGTCGTGGTTCGCGGCAAGCGCGGGAAGGCCCGGGTCACGCGGCCCCCGTTCGTCCCTCGCTCGCCGAAGTAGCTCTGTTCCGGCGGGTCAACCGCCCGGGACCGGCGAGCCCGTGAGCACCCAGCGCCCGACGACCACCAGGCCCGACAGGAAGACCGCGATCGCCGTGGCGATCAGCATGAACGTCATGATCGGCACCGAGCGCACGCGCCGCCCCCGTAGCACCCGCCGGGCGTCGGCCACCTGCGCCGGAGGGACGAGGACGTTGACGTGCGTGGGATCCATCGAGGCGCCGTCGCCGCCGATCTCGTGGAGTGCGCTCGGGATCCCTCCGCGGTCGAGCCGGTCGGACGCGACGAAGGCTTGCTCGGGCGGCAGGACCGCGACGACGACCATGCCGGCTTCGGCGCCCGCGTAGATCCGCCGTTCGGGGGTCGGGGCGTCGACGAGGACGCCGCCGCATTCGGTGCACGCGTCGAGGTCGATCGGGTACTCGACCCTGCAGGTGTGGCAGAAGGGCACCGGCGAACCTCCGAGTGGGGGCTCCGAGTACCGAATTCTAGCCCTGCCACCACGGGACGGCCCCACCGGCGCGGGCCGCCGCGGCGGCCAGGAGCAACACCCCGATCTCGCAGAGTTGTTGCGTCGCGCCGAGCACGTCCCCGGTGATGCCGCCGATCTTTGATGCCGCCAGCCGTCCCACGCCCGACGCCGCCAGGACGGCCAGCGAGACCGCGCCGAGTCCCCACACCCCGAGGAGGCCCACGGCGGCGATCGCGCCGATCCCCAGCGCGACTCCCGCTTGCAGGGAGGTCACCGGGGCGGCGTACGTCGCGCCCAGCCCGTCGGGCGTCGCCGCCGGCAGTCGCCCGAGCATCCATCCGGCGGCCGCGCGGCTGACCGAGTGCGCAACCGGCAGCGCCGTCACAGCCGCGAGCCCGGTCAACGCGGACAGGGCGGCCACCCGTACGACGACGCTGAGCACGAGCGCCAGCGTGCCGTAGGTTCCGTGTCTGGGATCCTTCAAGATCTCGAGCGTTCGCTCGCGGCCCACGCCGGCGCCGAAGGCGTCCGCGGTGTCGGCGAGCCCGTCCTCGTGGAGGGCGCCCGTCAGCAGGATCCCGGCACCCACGGCGAGCGCGGCGGCCGCGGTGGGACCGACCGCCCCTCGCGTCGATGCATACATGCCGGCGACGACCACGCCGATGACCGCACCGACGACCGGAAGCCACGGGACGGCTCGCTCGGTGTGGGCGCCGCCGCGCGTCGGGACCCGGGTGAGGAGCGCCATCGCATCGAAGAATCCGCTCACCGTTTGAGCCCGAACTCCTCGAACGTCGCCACCTCGAGCACGGCGGCGGCGGCGAGCCGGACGAGCGGGAGCGCGGCGATCGCGCCGCTCGCCTCACCCAGTCGCATGCCGAGCTCGAGCAGCGGCTCCTTACCGAGCTTGGAGAGCAGCAGCGCGTGTCCGGGCTCCGGAGACCGATGCCCCGCGATGCAATGATCGAGCGATCCGGGCACGGCGACCTCGAGGGCCGCAACGGCTGCGGTGACGACGAAGCCGTCGAGCACGATCGGGATCGACCGCAGCCGCGCCTCGAGCGCCGCGCCGGCGATGGCCGCGAGCTCGGCTCCGCCCGCTTCGCGAAGCATCTCGATCGGCCCGGCTTCGGACGGCACCCGGGCACGCGCCGCCTCGACCACGGCGACCTTCCGTGCCCAGGCGTCGTCGTCGATGCCGGTTCCCCGGCCGGTCCACTCCTCGGCCGGCCCCCCGAAGAGGGTGGCAGCGACGGCCGCGGCCGGTGTCGTGTTGCCGATCCCCATCTCGCCGAGCACGAGCACATCGCAGTCGAGCCCGACGACCGCGGATCGTCCGGCCTCGAAGCATCCCGCGAAGCGTTCCGCATCCATCGCCGGCTCGCGGACGATGTTCCCCGTCGGCCGTCCCGCGCCGACGTCGACCGCGTGCAGCTCGGCGCCCACCGCGCGGGCCATCGCTGCGGCGGTCGCGACGCCTTCGCGCAGGGCTCGCAACATCACCGGGGTTACCGCGGCCGGGTAGGCGCTGACGCCTTCGGCAGTGACCCCGTGATCGCCGACGAAAACGACGACCGCGGGACGCGCCACGACGGGCCGGCCGGTGCGTTGCCACGCCGCGAGCCAGCCGCATATCTCGTCCAGCCTCGCCAGCGCCCCGGCGGGTCTCAGTACCTGCTCTGCACGGGAAGCCACGGCACGTCGTGACTCCTCGTCGGGCGCCGGCGCTTCCCTGAGCAGCCGCGCGATCTCCTCATCGACCGAAGACATCGGACAGCACCTCCTCGATCGGCGGGAGAGCGAGGGCACGTCCGGCCACCACCAGCAGGACGTGCTCGGCGTGGCGAGCGAAGATCGCGTTCACGCCTCCCATCAAGTCGCGGTACGACCGCGTCTCGGGATGCATAGGGACGATGCCGGAGCCAACCTCGTTCGTGACCACGAGCACCGGAGCCACCCGGCCGGCCGCCGACTCGGACGCTTCCATCGCACGAGCTTCCACGTCTTCCCGACCGGAGCCGCGCTCGAGAAGGTTGGCGACCCAGAGCGTCAGGCAGTCGACGATCACGCAGGCATGCACCGGCGCGCCGGCGATCGCGCCGGTGAGGTCGATCGGCTCCTCCACCGTGTCCCAGTCGGCCGGGCGGGTGCTGCGGTGCTGAGCGATCCGCGCGGCCATCTCGTCGTCGCGCGGTTCTGCGGTCGCGACGAACGTCACCGGCCCGTCGTGCGCCTCCGCCGCGCGCACCGCGAGAACGGACTTGCCGCTGCGGGCGCCGCCGATGAGCAGCGTGAGACCCATCAGTACTCGATCCCCGCGAGCGCGGTGATCCCCGCGTCGAACGCGTGCTTCCGCTTGACCATCTCGGTGACGGTGTCGGCGAGCTCTACGATCGCCGGCGTCGCGCCCCGCCCGGTCACGATGACGCTCACGTGCGGCGGGCGCGCGCGGATCGCGGCGACGAGGTCGGCCTCGTCGATCCAGCCCCATATCACCGGGTACGTCACCTCGTCGAGGACGACGAGCCGGTAATCGCCGCCGGCGATCTTCTCCACGGCCGCAGCCCATGCGGCGCGCGCCACGGCCTCGCTTCGTTCCATGTCCTCCGAGTCCCAGGTGAACCCGTCGCCGAGGGTCCACCAATCGATACCGAGCGTTCGCGCGGCTTGCTCCTCGCCGGTCTTCCATCGATCCGACTTGAGGAACTGGATCACGCAGACCGGCCAGCCGCGTCCCGCCGCGCGCATGGCCATCCCGAACGCTGCCGTCGACTTCCCCTTCCCATCGCCGGTGTTGACGAGCACCAGCGAGGATGCCTTCTTCTGAGCGCGCGGCGGCGCGTTGCGCGGTGGCTCGCTCACGTCCGCACCTCCTGGGATGTCGTGCGCCGGGAGCGGACCGGCGACACCACGATGCCGTCCGGCCCGTGGGTGACGCGGACCTCCGCGCCGTAGTGCTCGCGGATGAGGTCTTCGCGGATCACCTCCTCGGGAGATCCGGTCGCGACGATCTCGCCGGCGGACAGCAGCGCGACGCGGTCGGTGAACTGTCCGGCGAGCGTCAGGTCGTGCATCGCGCTCAGGACCGTCAGCTGCTCGCTCGTCCGGAGCTCCGAGACGAGCTCGAGGACCTGCTGCTGCGCGCCGACGTCGAGCGCGCTGGTTCCCTCGTCGAGCAGTAACGTCGGAGCGTTCTGCGCGATCGCCCGCGCGAGCACGGCTCGCTGCTGCTCGCCTCCGCTCAGCGTCCCCAGTGGCCGGTCGGCGAACCGCTCGATCCCGAGCCGCTCCAGAGCAGACGCGACGGCCGCGACGTCGGTGCGCGTCTCGGTGCCGAAGTACGACACGTAGGGCGAGCGGCCGAGGAGCACGTACTCGGCGACGTTCATCGCGTCGGGGAGGAGCGGCCGCTGCGCCACGATCGCGACGCATCGGGCGCGGTCGCGCGGCCGGAGCGCGCCGGCGTCCCGGCCGTCGAACGTCACCGCACCCGAACGCGGGACCAGCGCCGCGATCGCGCGAAGCAGGGTGGTCTTGCCGGCTCCATTCGGCCCGATCACGCCCACCCACTCGCCGGGGGCCACCGCGAGAGAGACGTCGCGGAGGATGCTACGGCCGCCGAGGGTGACGGACAGCCCGCGAACCTCGATCGCGGTCATAGCGTCTTGCGGCTCGTGTGCAGGATCAGCGCGAAGAACGGGGCACCGAAGAACGCGGTCACGACCCCGATCGGAAGCTCCGCCGGCGAGATCATCGTGCGGCCGAGCAGGTCGCACAGGATCAGGAACGCTCCGCCGAACGCGAGCGATAGTGGCAGGACCACACGGTAGCTCGACCCGGCCACGAGCCGGACGACGTGCGGCACGATCAGGCCGACGAAACCGATCAGCCCGCTGACCGCGACCGCCGCGGCCGTCGCGAGCGACGCGGCGATCACGACGATGAGCCGGACGCGTGCGGCTCGCACGCCGACGCTCGTCGCCTCCTCGTCTCCGACCGACAGCACGTCGAGGAGCCGTCGATGCGAAAGGATCACCGCGATCCCGACCGTCATGTAGGGGAGCGCGAGCACCACGTCGCTCCATCCTGCCGTCGTCAGTCGTCCGAGGATCCAGCCGTAGACCTCGCGCAGGGTCTGCGACTCGCGCTGCTGCACGTAGGTCTGGATCGCCGTCAGGAAGGAGGTGATCGCGATGCCGGCGAGCACCAGCGAGGTCACCGTCCGCCCCATCCCTCCGGCTCGCCCGACGGCGTAGGCGAGCGCGACCGCGGCGAGTGCGCCGACGAACGCGGCGATCGGCATCAGGTCCGAGCCGAACCCCGCCGATGTGTAGGCGATAACGATCGTGGCGCCGAGGCCGGCTCCCGCCGCCGCCCCGAGCAGATACGGATCCGCCAGCGGGTTGCGGAACGCGCCCTGGTACGCGGCGCCCGAGATCGCGAGCGTTCCCCCGACCATGGCCGCCAGCACGACCCGCGGCAGACGCAGCTGCACGAGGATCGCCTCGTGTTGGGCCGACAGGTTCGACGTGTCTTCGATGAACGGCAGCAGCCCGGCCAGGCGCCGGAGCGCCTGCACCGGACTGATGCCGACGGGGCCGATGAACACCCCGAGGGCGACGGCTGCGAACAGGAAGGCGATGCCGCCGGCCACCCACCCGATCCGCAGCCGCGCCGGACGAACCCGGTCCGCACCGAGATGCTCGCGGACCGACGCGACGGCCATCAGGCCGCCGCAGGCAACGCGTTCAAGGCGTCGGACACGGTGCGGAGGAAGTCCACGATCCGCGGGCCCCACCGCGACGCGATGTCGTCGTCCAGGGCGATGACGTGTCCGCCCTTGACGGCGTCGATCTGGTTCCAGCCGGCGCGCTTCGCGACCGTCTCGGCACTCTGCCCGCAGCACTTGGTGTCGGCGAGGAAGATCAAGGCCGGGTTCGCCTGGATGATGTACTCCGCGGACAGCTGCGGGTAGCCGGTGCCCTGCGAGTCGGCCGCGTCGGCGATGTTACGCAGCCCTAGCAGCGCGTACACGCGTCCGATGAAGGTCTTCGACGTCACCGAGAAGTAGGTGCTGTCGAGCTCGTGGTAGTAGGCGGGCTCTCCCTCGTGTGCTTTCACGGCCGCGGCAATCTCGCCGATCTCCTTGCGCATGCTCGAGACGAGCTTCGCGGCGTCGCCGACGTGTCCCGTCGCGGTTCCCAACTCGTTGATCTGTCGGTAGGTGTCGTCGAGCGTGGCCGCCGCGTCGTGGTACAGGCCGGGGATCGAGAGTGCCGTCAGCTTCCCCGCGATCGCTTTGTTGGAGAACACGACGAGGTCGGGTTGGTACGAGGCGATCGCCTCGATGTTCGGCTCGAATCCCGACAGGGTCGTCCTCGGTGCGCTCGCCGGATGGTTCGACTGGTCGTCGACGGCGATCATCTGCGAACCGGCGCCGATCGCGAACAGGATCTCGGTCGAGGTGGGGGACAGCGAAACGATGCGCGCCGGGCGCGCCGGGATCGTGACGGGACCGGCCGACGCTTGGACGGTCGCCGGGAACGAGCCGACGACCGCGGCCGGCGTGCCCGCCGGTCTCGCGTCACCGCACGCGGCCGCGACGAACGCGACCAAGATGATGGACAGGTATCTCCTCACCGCTCCTCCTTTCCTCCGGAGGATGCGATGAGCCTGTGAGAGGCCGACCGCACAAACCGCCCTTCCTCCGAGGACAGACGTTCGTGGCCACGGAGCAGGCGTCCTGGCTCGTCCTGGCCCCCACCGCAGGTAGGAGCGAGGCGTCACAGTTGCGGGACAGCGCCGGGATCTAACCGGACTTCGCTGTATCCGTAGCACCCGGGCTCCATCGCCCGAGCGAGGCGAGTATAGATTGGCCGCGTCGAGGGTGTCGAACGCCGCTAGAATGGCGGCGATGGAAGAGATCACGGGAGAAGCAGCGAAGCCCGAAGCGGGCTCAACGAACGGTGATGCCGGTGAGGGTCCGCCGACGGCGGATCAGGTGCGCGAAGCGATCCGCGTCGTCGTCGACCCCGAGATCGGCATCTCGATCGTCGATCTCGGCCTCGTGTACGACATCGAGGTCGAGGACGGGGTCGCGAAGGTCACCTACACCCTCACCTCGATGGGCTGCCCCGTCGGACCGCTGATCGAAGCGCAGATGCAGCAGGTCGTGTCGCTCCTGCCGGGCCTGGAAGGCTCGGAGTTCACCATGGTATTCAAGCCGCCGTGGGGACCCGAGAAGATGAGCGACGAAGCCAAGGCCGCGCTCGGCTACCTCTAGCCCTCGCGCGAGACGACCCTTTGCTCTGGTCGACGACGCGATGCGTAAGGCTGTTGGCCTCGATGCGCTTCGCGGGCAGAGCTCGTGCGGTCATCTCTTGCGCGCTTCGATCGCGGTCGTGACGTAGCGATCGCCCAGCCGGTGCTCCCGCTCGAACGCGAATCCGGCGCGTTCGATCATCTCGCGGAGCTCGGCGCGGGTGTACGCGATCCCGCCTTCTGTGTTGACGATCATCGTTACGGTGAAGACCGCAGGCAGAGGCGGCCCCGAGCGGTCGTCCTCCGGCGCGATCTCCATCACGATCAAACGTCCGCCGGACGGGAGCGCGTCTGCCACGCGGCCGAGGATCGTCGCGGCGCGCTCGGGGGAGAAGTCGTGGAGGAAATTCGCGATGACCGCGGCGTCGCAGCCCTCCGGCAGCGGATCGGCGAACACGTTCGCGGCGTGCGTGTCGATCCGGGCGGCGAGACCGGCCTCCGCGACGTGCTGATGGGTCTTCTCCAGTACCGGCGCCTGGTCGATCACGACCGCGTGCAGCGCCGGATTGGATCGCGAGAGCGCGATCGAAACGGCGCCGGAACCGCCGCCGACGTCCATGATCTTGCCGACGTCGCCGAGCGGAACCGCGGCCGCCAGCCGGTCGCCCATCGCGAGGGAATGTCCGTGGAGGAAGTCGAGGAAGAAGTCGGCCGGGAACGTGTGGTAGCCGTCCTCATCCTGCTCGAGCGTCGGCGCATCGCTCCGAAGCGCTTCAACGAGCCGGCCCCAGCCGCCCCAGCACCAGCGCTCGTCCAGCGCGTAGTTCCGGAGCGAGTACTCGGAGCCGGACGTTAGGTAGCGCTCCGCCGAGGCCGTCGTCCGCAGGCGTCCGTCGGATCGTTCGAGCAACCCGACCGAGACGCACGTGTCGAACAGGCCACGGGCGGGCCTCGAAGCGAGCCCGAGCTCGGCCGCCGCATCGGCTTCGGGAAGTCCGTCACCGCAGAGGAGGTCGAAGACCTCCATCTCGACGGCGGCCATGACCGTGCGCGAGATCCAGAACGAGAGGAACAGTTCGAGAACGCTGTCGGGGTTATCTGGAGTCGCCGCGGCGAAAGGCACGGGACGGACGATATTGTGCGCCCTATCTGAGTTGCAATACGCAGGCAGATGGGGTCAATATGAGTTTTCACCGTGCCAACAGGGTTTAGCAGGCCGAACCGGGGAGGAGGCCACATGGGAGGCTACGCGAAGGACGTTCTCGTCGACACCGACTGGGTCGCTGAGAACCTCGACAACCCCGATATCCGGATCGTGGAGGTCGACGAGGACACGGCCGCGTACGAGCGCGGTCATATCCGGAATGCCGTCGGGCTGAACTGGCGCGAGGATCTGCAAGATGCGCTCAGGCGTGACTTCGTCGGGCCGGACGATTTCTCGAAGCTCATGGACAAGGCCGGCGTCACGCCGGATACCACCGTCGTCCTCTACGGCGGCAACAACAACTGGTTCGCGGCCTACGCGTACTGGTACTTCCGCTACTACGGTCACGACAACGTGAAGCTCATGAACGGCGGCCGCAAGAAGTGGGAGCTCGAGGGCCGTGAGCTGACGCAGGATCCACCCAAGGTCGTGGCCGGGTCGGGCTACAACGTCATGGGCGCGAACGACGACATCCGCGCGTTCCGTGACTGGGTACGCGACGAGGTGGTCGGCAACAAGTCCTACGGGCTCGTCGACGTCCGCTCCCCCGAGGAGTTCCGCGGCGAGCTGCTCGCACCGCCGCATCTGCCGCAGGAACAGGCGCAGAAGCCGGGACACATCCCCGGGGCCGCGAACATCCCCTGGTCGAAGTCGGTCGATCCCGAGTCGGGCGCCTTCCTCTCGACGGAGAAGCTCAAGGAGCTCTACGAAGGGGAAGGGATCACTCCCGACCGCAACATCGTCGCCTACTGCCGCATCGGCGAGCGCAGCGCCCACACGTGGTTCGTTCTGCACGAGCTGCTCGGCTACTCCAACGTTCGCAACTACGACGGTTCGTGGACCGAATGGGGATCGCTGGTCGGGGTTCCGATCGAGCGGTAAGCCCAAGCGATAGCAACGATCAGGGCCGGGGGGGGGGGGGGGCCCCTTTTCTCACTCCCCCCTTTTGACCGGTTCGTCTCCTTCGTCTGCTTACGCAGGGGATCCGTCGAATAAGGGGTAATAAGCGAGTTAGGTGGTTCGATCCGGCCCTTTCCAGGTTCGGAGGGGGTGGTCGGCTCGCTGGCCGGTCGAGCCCGAAGTCGCCCAAGCGACGGAGGTGACACGTTATGGCAAGGTCGAAAGGGATCGGGCGGGCGGTCGCGCTGATCGTTCTCACGATGGCGTTGGTCGCCATGGTGGCCGCCCCGGCATCAGCCGGACCTCGGGTCCGCTGCGTCATGAACGGAAACGTCGTGATCACCGAGGGTCCGGGCGGTGGTTGGGATTGGACCGTCGGCGGGACGGGTCCGTGCCTTGACTTCCTCAACGGCCCGTTCGACGGGATCATCACCGGCTCCGGCCATTCGGCCACGTTGGGGCTGTGTGACGGACTCGTCGTGACGGACCTCAAGATCAAGGTCAGTCTCACGCTGGCGAATCTGAGGAACGGCGTCACGACCGTGACGAGCGAGACCTGGCGCGCGCCGATCTCGACGTTCCCGATCGCCACACCATTCTTCGTGAGGGGCGGTGAGAACGGCGTCGGGACGATCCTGACCCGTCTGCTCCTGAATTGCCCGCCCGGCGGAGCGAGCGTGGCGACGTTCGTCTTCGAGACATCGACCTAAGCAGAGAAAGCCAGTGGCGGGGGCCGGGCGGATGCCCCGCCCGCGCCCGGTGCCGCGGGGGATCGGG
>JBBDRM010000073.1:0-750 GCA_040905475.1 Actinomycetota bacterium | reverse complement strand
CCCCCCCCCCCCCCCCCCCCCCCCGGTTCTAGGCGAGGCATCGGGCAGAAACCGCAGGTAGGGGGCGTTATAAACACTGGATGGCGGGTTCTCAGTTCTAAATCCGCCTGTTAGAATAGGAATTGACGAAATCCTAGCTGGGGAGCGCAGCGCCCATGGTCGTGAAGCCGCAAGATCTGGACCTCGGGAAGGGCTATCAATACGCGTGGCACGACGAGCCCACGTCGATCAACGTGCCCGAAAGAGGCTTAACGGAGGACGTCGTCTCCGGCATCTCCAAGCTCAAGGGCGAGCCCGAGTGGATGCTGCGCAAGCGGCTCAAGGCGTACCGCCACTTCATGGACCGCCCGATGCCCTCATGGGGCGGGGACCTGTCCGAGATCGACTTCGACAACATCTACTACTACATCAAGCCGACCGAGGGTCAGGTGCAGTCCTGGGACGAGCTTCCGGACGACATCAAGAACACCTACGTGAAGCTCGGTATCCCCGAGGCCGAGCGTGAGTTCCTCGGCGGTGTCACTGCGCAGTACGAAAGCGAAACCGTCTACCACCAGGTCAAGAAGGAGCTCGATGATCTCGGCGTCATCTTCACGAGCATGGACGAAGGGCTTCGTGAGCACGAGGACATCGTCAAGAAGTACTTCGGCACGGTCATCCCGGCGAACGACAACAAGTTCGCGGCGCTGAACAGCGCGGTGTGGTCGGGCGGCTCGTTCATCTACGTGCCGCCGAACACGAACGTCGACA
>JBBDRM010000072.1:19625-35574 GCA_040905475.1 Actinomycetota bacterium | reverse complement strand
ACCGCGGCCCGGCAGATGGCGCTCGGCATGCCGGCGTCGTCGCCCGAGCAGTTCGACAACCAGTTCCTCGGCGTCCCGCTCCCGAAGGGCTTCAGGCTGAAGATCGGGCCCCGTGACGCCGTGAGGGCGATCCCGCTGATCGGACGCATCCTGCCGCGCACCCTCGGCTTCGGCCGCGAGGTGCGCCGCGCCGTCGCCGAGGCCGACCGCCTCTACGCTCGGGCCGACGTGCTCGAAGCGATGAGCGACGAGCGGCTGGTCGCCCGATTGTCGCTCCTGCACGACGAGCTCTGTCAGGTATGGACGGTCGCCTGCGTCGGCAACGTGATCGCGTCCGGTGCGGTGGGGCTCGTCGAGCGGAAGGCCGGGAGCGGCACGGCCGGCGCCGTACAACGCGACCTCGAGGCGCTCACCAGCGCCAGGATGCTCCTCGGCGTCGAGCGGCTCGCGGCTTCCGCGAAAAGCGCCCCGCATGTCGCGCAGACCTTGCAGGGCAAGTCCCCCGTCGACGCGCTGAAGGAGATCCGCGCCTCCTCCTCCGACTTCGCCGCGACGATCGACGAGCTGATCGCAGCGCACGGGCACCGCGGTCCCGGCGAGACCGAGCTCGAGAACCCGACGTTCGGCGATGCGCCCGAACTGCTGGTCGACGCGATCGCGAAGACGATGCTGAGCGCCGGTCGTCGCCCCGAGCACGGGCGAACCGCGGGCCGCGCCGCGAAGCTCGCGGCGCGATCGATGCAGCTTCGCGAGCAGGTGCGCGACGCGGCGATGAAGATCACGCACGCGCTGCGGCTGGCCGCCCGAGAGCGTGGGCGGCGACTGACGCAGTCCGGTGTATTGGGCGACCCGTCCGACGTCTTCTATCTCAGCTTCGACGAGTTGCTCGATCCGCCGCAGGACGGACGCTCGCTCGTCGAACGGCGCCGGACCGAACGCGAGCGGCTCCGCGGGATCCGTCTCCCGCTTTTCTTCAACGGACGCTGGGAGCCCGAGACGGAGTCGCCGGCGCGGCTCCTGCAGGGCGAGACCCTGTCGGGCCTCGCGGCCTCGTCGGGGGTCGCACGGGGCCGGGTTCGCGTGCTGCGCTCGGCGCACGACTCGCTCGAGCCGGACGAGATCCTCGTCGCCGAGGTGACCGACACCGGCTGGACGCCGCTGTTCTCCTTCGTCGCCGCCGTCGTCACCGACCTCGGCGGGATGATGTCGCACGCGGCGGTCGTGGCGCGCGAGTACGGCGTCCCCTCGGTCGTCGGAACGCGGGAGGCGAGCCGGCGGCTCGCCGACGGTCAGATGGTGGAAGTGGACGGTACCGCTGGCGTGATCCGCGCGCTCGACTAGCGCCATGGATCTCGCCTACACGCCCGAACAGGACGCTTTTCGCGCCGAGCTTCGCTCGTGGCTCGAGGCCAACCTGCCGCCGGGGCCCGGCCCGCGCGACCCGAACGAACGTCTCGAGTTCCTGCGCGACTGGCAACGGACGCTCGCCGGCGCGCGGTGGGCGGCTCCGCATTGGCCGGCCGAGTACGGCGGGCGCGGCGCGAGCATCGTCGAGCAGATGATCTACCACGAGGAGATGACGCTGCGGCGTACGCCGCCGTTGCTCGGCGCGATCGGTATCGGCCTTCTCGGGCCGACGTTGATCACGCACGGCACCCCCGAGCAGAAGGAACGCTTCCTGCCGGCGATGCTGGACGGGACCCATCATTGGTGCCAAGGCTTTTCCGAGCCGAACGCGGGCTCCGACCTCGCGTCGCTCAAGACCCGCGCGGAGCTCCGCGACGGCGTGTTCGTCGTGAATGGACGCAAGATCTGGACCAGCGGGGCGCAGATCGCGAACTGGCTGTTCGCGCTCGTTCGGACCGACCTCGACGTGCCGAAGCACGACGGGATCAGCTTCCTGCTGATCGACATGACGTCGCCGGGGATCGAGGTCGCGCCGATCACGCAGATCAGCGGCGAATCGGAGTTCTGCGAAGTGACCTTCACCGACGTCGAAGTGCCGGCCGAGAATCTGGTCGGCGGGTTGAACCGGGGGTGGAGCATCGCGCACACCACCCTCGGGCACGAGCGGAGCACGCTATTCCTCGGCAGCACGATCCGCTACGAACGGATCGTCCGAGAGCTTTTCCATCACGCGAGCGAAGCTCGCTACCACGGCGACCCGTCGATCCAAGACCCCGAGGTTCGCCAGGAGCTCGCGCGAGCGCTCGTCGACGTGTCGATCATGAAGTACAACGGCTTCCGGAGCCTGTCGGCGATCCTCCGCGACGGCGAGCCGGGGCCGCAGAGCTCGATCGCCCGGCTGTTCGTGAGTCTCTTCGAGCAGCGCCTCCACTCGACCGCGATGCGCCTGCAGGGACCGCAGGGCCTCCTCTCACGGGGCTCGCCGCACGCTCTCGAGAAGGGCCGGTGGCAGCGCGGCTACCTCCGCACGCGCGCGAGCACGATCGGAACGGGGACGGCGGAGATCCAGCGGAACATCATCGCGGAGCGGGTGCTCGGTCTTCCCACCGATCGGGACCGCGCGTAGATGTCGGTACTCAGCTGCGGTCACCGGCCTTGACGCCTTAGTTCTTCCCCTCGAACTCTGAAATCAAGTCGTCCAACTGCCGCGCACGAGCCTCCGACGGCGTCACTACGATGAGTGTTGGTTCGTCGGCATCTTCAAGTAACGTTTGAATGCGGCGCAGATGATCCAGAATCAGGCGCGTCTGGCCCAAGGGATCCATCTTCATTCGTCCTGGCCGGAGGACCACCACAGACACACCCTCAGCGAGTAGGGCCTCGTACAAGAGCTTCTTTGCTCCGAAGTCTTTTACGTTGACGGTGATCAGCGCGTCAGCGTGTCGGCTCCTGCAAAGGCCAGGAATCGCTTCATCCGCAGTACCAGGAGCCTGGGACTCAAGGATGTGCTCGAAGTCCGCTGCCTCCAGTGCGGCAAGAGAGCGGACCGTACGGTCGGAGAGCTGCTCATCCAATAAGAACTTCACGCAACAAGACGGACGCTTTCGAATTCGAGCGCCTGTCGAATAGCCGAAACAGCGAGGCCCGGGTAGTTCCTACGGATCTCTAGGATTGTTGACTTGTCCGCCGTCAGCCCATCGGCGAACGAAGCGATGATGGCAGTCTCAATCCGAGTTCCCGAGATTGTGGGAGATCCGGCCAAAACGCGGACGTTGGAGACAAGCGTCGGCCGACGAGGGATGACGAGCGCACCACTTTCCCATGCGCGGCGGATCGCCTTGGTGTGTTTGGTCAGGTCCGGCAGGACGCTATCGAGCACGCCCTGTGCGCCAGGAATTGCTATCGATTCCAGGCCAGAGGACACCACCACTCTTCCATCTGTGCCCCGTGTGAACCTGAGCTCACGCCAATCGTCAGCGAACTGACGATCCAGCAGCCAAGCAAACGCCTCACGCACCCGAGGGAGAGACACTTGGAACTCATCGCGCAGGCGCTGGACGATCGCAATCTTAAGCAACTGTTGGAAAGAGAGGATCGTGGGTCGCCCAGGAGAGCCCTTGTAGATGGGTTCCCCGATGAGCTGGGTGTCAAGCCAATAGTGGACCTTGCGGGGTGTCATACCGGGTTGCAGGATGCGACAAGTAGTGGGGACTGAGAAGGCGCCCTTGCCCAACGGTACGAGTGTCCTGCCGATGTCCACGCGACCCCCCTCGACAAGCTTAATCCTAATCGCCGAAGACGACAGTCTTGGTAAGACAGGCGTTGCGTAGCAAGGTGATCCGGATCACCAAGCTAGCGATCTTCAGCAGACCAAACGAGGTGGGTTCCTGAAATCGAGGCTAAACGGCGAGGGTCGCGACCAGAACCTGCTTGCGGATCTTGCCGGTCTCGGTGCGGTCGAAATCGTCCACGAACCAGAACTCGACGGGCACCTTGTAGTGGGCGAGCCGCTCACGCAACCACCGGGTCAACTCCTCGGCGGTCGCTTCGGTCCCCGGCGCCAGCCGCACCCACGCGTGCGGAACTTCTCCCAAGCGGCCGTCGGGGATACCGACGACCGCCGCCTCGGCGATCGCAGGGTGCTCGATGAGCTCGCGCTCAACCTCGACGGGGACCACATTGAAGCCGCCGCGGATGATGACCTCTCTCGCCCGTCCGGTGATCGTGAGGTAGCCGTCCGCGTCGAGGCTGCCGACATCCCCGGTGGCGAGCCAGCCGTCGGCGTCGAGCCGCGAGTCGTCGGTCCCGATGAGGCTCGGCGAGACGTCACCCCCACGGACCCAGATCTCTCCCTCGCCGTCGGGGGGGAGGACGCGGCCCGCCGCGCCGCGGATCTGCAGCTCGATGCCGGGAACCACACGTCCGACGAGTCCCGGCGCGTGTCGTCTCCCGTCGCGCAGATCGGCGATCTGCTCGAAGGCGATCACTCCGGTCTCGGTCTGCCCGTACGAGATCTGCACCGGGATGCCGAAACGCGTCTCGAATTCCTCGCGGAGGGCCGGCGGCACCGGAGCGGCGCCGGTCGTAACGATCTTCGCCGGCGGCGCGAGATCGCCGACTTCAGCGTCGAGCAGCATCCGCATCATCGTCGGGGTCAGCGCAAGGTTGGTCACGTGATGGGCGCGCACGAGCTCGGCGAAACGACGGGGCTCGAAGCGCCGCACCGAGATGATCCCCCGGCCGCGCCACAGCGAGAACAGGGTCCCGAAGATGCCGGCCATGTGCGCCATCGGCGTCGCCGTCACCTGACGGGGCGGCGCCGCGACCGGCCTCGGCAACGCGTCGGGATCCACCGCGTGGGCGGCGATGCGGTCGATGAGCCCCCACGCCATCCGCATGCTGTACACGACGCCTTTCGGGCGTCCGGTCGTGCCGGAGGTGAACAGGATCAGAGCCGGAGCATCCAGCCGCGCGAGCGGCGCCTCGGGAACGGCGGCGTCCGACGTGAAGAGGCGTTCTTCGTCCAAGGCCACGTCCGGGTCGAGCCCGAGCTCGGCCGTCGCGACCACCAGTGCGGGCGACAGCACCTCGAGCAGGCCGGCGCGTTCGTGCTCGGGGAGCGCGGAGGACACCAGCGCCGGAACACCGCCGGCGAGCCAGACGCCGCCGAGCGAGGCCAGGAACGCGGCTCCGTTGGGAGCGGTGAGCGCGACGCGCGCGTCTGCGGGGAGCGGCCCGATGTCCTGCGCGACCGCGGCCGCCGCCGCCGCAAGCTTCTGGAACGTCCAGGTAGAGCCGCCATCCTCGACGACCATCGGCAGTTCCACGCCGGCCCGGGCAGTCAGCAATACCGCCGGGCTCCGTACGGTTCCGTCGGAAGACGACTTCAGCACCAGCCACCCCTTTGACGGCGCGCGCGACGCCAAATCGCCGCTCCGGCCCGTACAGTTAAACTAATTATACTTTTCTCACCGTTGGCCGGTCAAGGCGCTCGAGCCGGCCGGAAAGGCGGCCCGATCAAGGGACTTCATCATTACTGAAAAGGCTGAACGAGTGCTATTTTTTAGCCTGCTGACCCCCATGGCCAAGCCCGAGGCCGGCCGTCCAGGAGCCATCGTCTATGAGCGCATCACATCGTTTCCGAGGAGATTTCGGCTTCCGGCCGCTGGTCGACGTCTACACGCCGCGGCTCGAGGACATGCACCCGCAGGCGACCCGTTTCGGGCTGCCGTTGCAAGGGATCTGGGCCTACGGGGCGCTGCGCGACGAGACCGGGAACCTGTACGGGCTGTACCGAAAGCTCGTCGGGCCGCTGACCTCGGGGCTCGGGCTCATGGCCGTGCGCGACGGCCAGCTCCGCGTCGACCCGGCTTCGGTTCGCGCCGCGCGGGGAGCGATCACCCGCCGGATCGATCCCGACGTGCACGCCTACGAAGGACAACCGATGCCCGGCGAGCAGCCGTTCGCGTTGCGCGTGAGCGACACCTCGATGGAGTGGTCCGAGGGGGACATCATGTCCATCGAAGCGACGATCGGCGGCCCGGGGTTCCAGGTTTACATGCCGGACCGCACCGAGTCGGCGTTCTACGCGTCCCAGCTCTACCGGGCGGAGGGCACGATCCTGGGGAAGCCGGTGCGCGGATTCACCCTCTTCGACCAGAGCTACATGCCGAGCGGGATCGACTGGCGCGAGAGCGTGATCTTCGAAGACCTCGAGCATGTCTGGGGCTCGTTCGCGACCGAGTACGAGGACGGTTCCCTGGAGTGGGGTCACCTCGCGTTCGGCAGGAAGAACTTCGCGTTCGCCGTCATCGCGAACGACGAGGGGCCGATCCTGGTGACCACCGATGTCGATGGCGGCGTCGACGTAGACGCGGACGACTGGGCGGCGCGCATCCTCTTCCGCGCCGGCGGCCAGGAATGGGAGTGGATCGCCGATCCCGACGGCCGGCTCGGGGATTTCTCCGCGTCGCGGCGCGGGTATCTGGCGCAGACAGGGTGGACCCGGCGTGTGGGGGACACGCGCACGCCGCGCCGATGGTTCGCGTGGCAGGAGACGTTCCCCGATCGCATCCGCGAGGATCGCGTTCCGGGCGCGATGTGAGTGCGCGAGCGCCTGACCTGCGCTGATCGGCCCTTGCCACTTACAGTTAAACTAATTACACTTTTCGCGCTGAGCGCGAACGATCGCGACCTGTAGCGGGTGAGGGATGGGGCGATGAGGATCCTGGTCACGGGCGCCTCCGGCGTTTTCGGACGCGACGTCACGCACCGTCTCTGGCAGAGGGGCCACGACGTCGTCGCGCTCTCGCGGAGCCGGCCGGTGAACCTCCCCAGCGGCGTCGAGTTCGTCTCGGCGGACATCCGCGACGGCGCCAAGGTCGAGAAGTCGATGGCCGGCTGCGACGCGGTGGTTCACCTCGCGTGGACGGTGACTCCTTCGCGCCGCGTCGAGGATCACCACGAGATCGACATCGACGGCACGCAGAACGTGCTCGACGCGATGGCTCGGACCGGCTGCGGCCGTTTGGTGTTCGCGTCGTCGGTCACCGCGTACGGTGCGCTGCCCGACAACCCGGCGGCCCTGAAGGAGACGGATCCCTTGCGGCCGCCGCCCGAGCAGATCTACGCGAGCAACAAGGCCGCCGCGGAGAAGATGATCATCGCGAGCGGCGCACCGGCGGTGCTGGTCCGCGCGTCGGTCGTGCTCGGTCGCGAGGTCGACAACGTCGGGATGCGGATGTTCGCGACGCCTGCGCTCGTCCAGGTTCGTGGCGATCCCGGCCGGATGCAGCTCCTCCACCCGGAGGACATCGGCCGCTTCTTCGCCGAAGCCGTGTCGAGCGACCGCACCGGACCGGTCAACCTTGCCGCCGACGACGTGCTCCCGATGGCGGAGGTCGGCCGGCTGATGGGGAAACGCGTCGCGGTGGTGAGCGAGTCGGCGCTCAAGCGGGCGCTCGACGCGATGTGGAAGTACAACCTCGCCGAGGTCGACCCGGCCGCGTACCAGACCCTGCGCTTCATGCCGGTGGTCGACACGGCCGTCCTCCGCGAGGAGTGGGGGTTCCGGTGCGGCTACACCACGGCCGAGTGTGTGCAGGACTTCGCGCGGTCGACGAGCTGGTTCCGGTACCTGGGCCGGCGCCGGGTCGAGCTGCCGTGGCGCACGAAGTACCCCGTCACGCGGATCCCCATCGAGACTCCGCCGCCGGACGGCACCGACATGGTCGCCGCCGCGCCGCCGGGGGTGGCCGGCGAGTTCGACAACCTGGTGGACCCCCGGTACGCGACCTACACCGCCGCCAACACCTCGGAGGCGTTCCCCGGTCCCCTTACGCCGATGTCGCTCGAGGTTGGGGTGCGGAGCATGCGCGCCGCCGCCGAGATGACCGGGCACGTGATCGGGATCCGGGAACCGCTCCGGAGCCACCTGTGGCACCGTTCGACCGGCCTGTTCGGTCACGCCGTCTACGCGAACCTCTCGGTGATCCACGAGATGGCGCAGCAGATGCCGGGCTACGACCCGGAGGCGTGGAACGAGCTGATGTTCGGCGGGGCCGAGATCAAGGCGGAAACTCCCGCCGCCTCGAGGTCGCAGGCCCTCCGGACGGCCGGCCGCGTCGTGCCGCGACTCGGCTACTACGCGAGGGAGATCGGCCGGTTCGAGCGGCAGATCCCCGGCCTGGTGATGAGCGTCGCCGACCTGGCCTCGCTCCCCGACGAGCGGCTCGTCGCGCGGCTCGGGCTCATGCACGACATGGTCGTCCACGCCTGGGGTCTGGCCGCGACGGCGAGCGCCTGGGCCGCAGCCGTCTTCGGCGCGATCGAGAAGAAGGCCGGCAGCTCGGTCGCCGTCTCGATCCGCGGCGGACGCGACCGGCTCGCCAGCGCCGGCGCGCTGCTCGCCGTGCAGCGACTCGCCGCGAAGGCTCGGAAGGATCCCGCGGTGGCGGAGGTGCTCCGGTCGCGCCGTCCCGGCGAGGCGCTCGCGGAGATCAGGGCCTCGGCACCGGCGTTCGCGCGACTGGTCGACGTCGCGATCGCGCGGCACGGCCATCGGGGCCCCTGGGAGACGGAGCTGTCGAGCCTCATGTTCGGCGACGCGCCCGAGCTATTGATCGACTCGGTCGCCAAGCATCTCGACGCGCCCGAGCGTTCCACGCCGCCGGTAGTGCGGCTCCGCGCGAGCGTGCGCGCGATGTCGAAGATCGGTCATCACTTCCAGCGGACGCGGGAGCGCGGCCGCGACGCGGCGATGGCGATGACCCATCAGTACCGGCTGGCCGCCCGCGAGCGCGGGCGTCGCCTCGCACGCGACGGGGTGCTCGACGATCCGGGCGACGTCTACTACCTCACGCTCGATCAGGCGACGGAGCCGCCGGCGAACGTGAGGGAGATCGTGGCTCGCCGCCGGGCGGAACGCGAACGGCTCGCGGGGCTTTCGATGCCGATCACGTTCACCGGTCACTGGGAGGCGCAGACGGCGGACGTCGAGCCGCTGCGAGCCGGCGAGGAACTGCCCGGGATCCCGGCTTCCTCGGGCGTGACCCGCGGCGTCGTTCGGATCCTTCGATCGGGCACCGCCGACGACCTCCAGCCCGGCGAGGTGCTGGTGGCGAAGCTGACCGACACGGGATGGACGCCGCTGTTCGGCTATGCCGCCGCCGTGGTCACCGACATGGGTGGGCAGCTCTCGCACGCCGCGGTCGTGGCGCGCGAGTTCGGCATCCCGTGCGTCGTGCAGACCAACACCGCGACGCTCCGGCTGCGGACCGGCCAGACCGTCGAGGTCGACGGCGGCACCGGCGTCGTGCGGGCGATCGACTGAAACCGGCGATGGACCCCATCCCGGTGATCCTGGATACCGACGGAGGCGTCGACGACTGCGCCGCGCTCTGGTTCGGACTGACCTCGCCGGCCATCGAGATCGTGGCGATCACGTGCGTCGCCGGCAACGTGAACGCGGCGCAGGCCGCCCG
This sequence comes from Actinomycetota bacterium, assembly GCA_040905475.1. NCBI lineage: Bacteria > Bacillati > Actinomycetota > Actinomycetota bacterium. The sequence continues at coordinate 26,185 of JBBDRM010000072.1, read as the reverse complement.
CAACGTCGCCAAGGTGCTGAAGGCCGCCGGTCGTAGCGACATCCCCTTCTCGATCGGCGCCGATCAGCCGCTCGGGCCGGGCCCGGCGATCCCCGGCGACCTGCCCGTTCACGGCTCCGACGGCTTGGGCGACGCGGGCATCCCGGACGCGGCCCTCGACCCCACGACGGAACCTGCGATCGAGCTGATCCTGCGGCTCGTCGATGCTCGGCCGGGAGAGCTCACGCTCGTCGCCGTCGGACCTTTCACCAACGTGGCGCTCGCGCTGCGCTCGGAACCGTCACTCGCCGGACGGGTGAGGGATCTCGTGGTGATGGGAGGAGCCGCGCAGATGCCCGGCAACGTGACCGCGACCAGCGAGTTCAACGTCGCGAAGGATCCGACGGCCGCGGCGGAGACCGTCGCCGCATCGTGGCCCAGGCCACCGACCATGGTGGGATTGGATGCGACGCATCAGGCCACGATGGGCGCTCGAGAGCTCGACCTTGTCGCCGAGCGCCGCACTCCCGCCGCGGCGTTCATGGCCGATCCGCTGCGGACGTACCATCGGATCCAGTCGATGGTGAGCGAAGACGGGACGGTGCCGTGTCACGACGCCCTGGCACTCATGGCCGTCGCGCACCCCGAGCTCCTCATCACCGAGGTGCTTCCGGTGAACGTCGATACCGGGGGCGGCGCGGCGTGGGGAATGACCGTCGTGGATTTCCGGGCTCGCTCTCTGGCGTCGGGAAGCATCCCCGCGGATCTCCTCGGGCTGGCGCAGGAGGCATTCTTCGCCGGGAAGCATCCCTGGCGCGTCGCCTTGGGGGCCGACGTGGACGGGTTCCGCGCGCGCCTCAACGAACTGTTCGGCCGCTGATCCCGCTATCCCAGCACTACGATGGAATCGGCGACGATATCCAAGATGTCTGAGGCCTTCACGCCCACAGCTACGCTCGCATTCGGTCGGCGAGCGCCCTTCACTCCCCGGCGGTCGGCGACGGTCATCCCGCGGCCTGCTCCGCCGGTCAGGACCTCGATCGCGAACTCGCGGAATTCGAAGAGTTCGGGGTGGGTGAGCGCGAGCACAGCGCACGGATCGTGCAAGGGGCCGAGGGCGTCCTCGAAGAACACCTCCGCGTAGGCCTCGGCGAAATGGCCGAATAGGTCGGCCATGAAGCGCGCCAGGGCCGTCCCCGCCGCGGCGACGCGAGCGATGAACTCGGCTCCAACGAGGACGCGATGCGTCACGTCGAGCGGACACATCACGAGCGGAACGCCGGATTCGAACACGACCGCCGCGGCCTCAGGGTCGGCCCAGATGTTGTACTCGGCGCCCGGTGTGACGTTCCCGAAGTCCAGCCCGCCCCCCATGATCGAGATGCCGCCCAGACGGCGGCCGAGCGCCGGATCGGCTCGAAGGGCGAGGGCAACGTTCGTGAGCGGCCCCGTCGCGACGATCCACAATCCGTCGGTCGTTCGGGACTCGGCGAGCAGACATTCCACGGCGTTCATCGTCTCGGGCCCGCGCCTGGGGTCGGGAAGATCGGGTCCCGCGAGCCCGGAGTCACCGTGGATCTGGGGGAAGTGATACGGCTCCACCACGAGCGGCCGGGAGGCACCAGGACTGACCGGCACATCCGCGCCGAGCAACGACAGCGCGACGAGAGCATTGTGGGTCGTTCGATCCAGCGGAGCATTCCCGCTCACCGTCGTGACTGCTCGCAGGTCGGTGAATCGATGCGCCAACAGGATCGCCACGACGTCGTCGTGGCCCGGATAGCAGTCCAAGACCACCGGCCGTTTCATCATCCGTGACCCTCGATCTCTTGACCCTTCGAAACGAACGGAGGTACTGTATCCGCACGGAAAACGTTTTCCCAAAGAAGCCTTCGAGCAGGAGTATGGGGAGCCCGTGTCGATCAAACAGGCGTCGCGACGCGCTCGACCGGAACACCGCGCTGACGACTCGACGCGCATCGATCTCGCCCACGCCCTCCCGCTCAGCTCGCGCCGATGGGCGGCATGGACACTCCTTTACCTTGTCCCCGGCGCGTGCGGAGCGGTCGGCATCGCCGCTGCGGTTGAACACGGCAGGGACACCCCGTGGGTCGCGCCACTGTCCGCGCCCATCCCCGGCCTCGCGCAGTTCGTTCAGGGTGGGTGGGTCGCCGGGTCGCTCTTCCTGCTCGTCGCCGTCTTCGCTGCGGTTCGGTGGATCTTCCGGGAGGACGGATGGCTGCCGCCCGTTGTGATCGGCGCCGCCGTGTGGCACGCAGCCGCCGGAACCTGGTGGAGCCTGTTCGCGGGGGCCGGCGCAGCGCTCGGACTCATCCTCGTCGGACGCGGGCTCGCGACGTGGCGCCGCGAGGCGAAACGTCGACGCTTCCGCGCTCTGCGTGCGCAAACGTCGGTTCGCGAGCCCGCCATACCGCCCCCATCCGCTGCAATCTCCAACCGGCGTCCGGCGGAAGTGACCACCACTCTGCAAGAGCAGTTCCTCCGTCGATTCCTCGATTTCGGACACCGGCCCATCGACGACTGGACCGCTTTCAGCGAAGGAGGCGAGGCTACCGACGGCGCGCTTCGATACCAAAGCGTTCTCTCCGCATGGAGTTTGTACATCGCGCAGAACCGGTTGACGCCTGCATACCGGGAGGCGGCAGCGACATCGATCCGGAACCTGGCGGAACGCTGCCGCGATCATCGCGTGTGGAACTACTGGCGCAGGAACAACCTTGCCGGCGCTTTCCGGCTCGATCCCGACCCCTTCATCGAAGAGAACGTCATGTATTCGGGCTACGTCGCCGACATCATCGGGATGTACGAGGCTCTGAGTGGCGACCATCGATTCGACGAGCCGGGGGGATACTCGGTAACGGACGGCAAGCGCACGTTCGGCTGGAACCACATCGATATCGTCGATCGCCTCGCCGAGCAGCACGCCACGAGCCCGCTCGGGGCCATCCCGTGTCAGCCGGGCTGGGCGTTCCCCGCCTGCCAGACGTTCTCACTCCGGGCCATCATGCTGGGCGATCGCGTTCACGGACAGGACCACTCATGGGCGATCGAGCGATTCCTCGAGGCGTTCCGATTCTTCATCGGTCGCGAGGGAGCCATCGCTCTGTCCCGTCACAACGTCTTCGGTATCGGATATCCGCTCAGCTACATGCTGGCGCTGAACGGCCAGGCCGGAACGGGAGCCTTCATGGCGCCGTTCGCGCGCGATCTCGCCGAGGAGCACTACGCCAAGCAGGTGAAACCCTGCACATTCCTCGACGGCGAAGGGAAGACGCGGCTTCGCTTGCGCAGGATCGACACGCTCGACACCAGCTACGGCCGCCCCAATCCGGCCCTGCCCTACGCCACGGTGCTCCTGTACGCGCGAGAGATCGGGGACGAGGAAACAGCGCGGGGGCTCCAGGCATCTCTCGAGGAGATGCTCACGCCGGATGGAGCGTGGCCGGCGCCCGGCACGGTCGTCTCCAACGCGCTCACGTTCATGGCGCTCATGGGCACCGAAGGCGGGCTCGCCGCGGCCCATCGGCGGGTGGCTTCGGCCGAGACGACGCCGGAGCTAGAGTCCGCTCCTTATCCGCGAGTCGTCGTCCCTCGAGCCGTCTGGACGGGCTCGTCGCTCCAGCTCGTGATCGCTCCCGGCCCTGATCCGAGTGCCGCGGTCGAGGTTTCCTTCGGCCGTCTCGGCGCGGGGCGCTCCTACGCCTTGCAGGGACTCGGCGAACCGCTGGTTCGCCGAGCGGACGAGGACGGGCGGCTCCACCTCCAGGTGCCCGGTGACCGACGCCTTCACCTCGAACTCGTCCCCCGCTGACCTGCAGGACCCGGTGGCATCCGCGGAGAATCCTACCCTTGACGATAGTCGATAGATAATTGTACGGTTTCGATTCGGTAATCGTTTACCACAGGAGGCGGGGCCAGCCCGAGGCGGATGCGACCCACTCCGGCACCCTTGCGAACCCGGCGAGGCACGTTCCTGCTCCTGAGCGCCGTCGTGCTCGGAACCCTCGCCGCCGGGATGGCGCTCCCCTTCGTCGTCGCCGACCCGATCCCGACGGCCTCGGGGCCGTCGGGCGATTTCGGAACATCGCCGACCGCCTTCCCCACCGCGACGGGCGTTGCCTCGGAAAGCCCGTTGCCCGGCTTGAGCCCAACCGGTCTCGGGCCGGTCTCGCCCGGTCCAGGAGGACCGACGACGGGTCGGCCCGGATCGCCCGGCGGGCCGCTCGCCGTGACGGACCGGGGGGTCACGGCGAGCAGCATCAAGCTCGGCGTCCTCGTCCCGGACGTCGCCGGGCTGAGCGCGATCAACATCAGCGTCAACGCCGGCGACGTCGAGGAGCAGTTCCGCGTCTACTTCAACCGGATCAACGCAGGCGGCGGGATCCTCGGCCGCAAGATCGTCCCCGTCTTCCGCACGTACGACCTGCTCGACGAGAGCGACCGCAACAGCGCGTGCATCTACATGACCCAGGACCAGAAGGTGTTCGCCGTCTTCGACGGAGGCGTGTTCCTCGGGCCGCCGATGCTGTGCATCGCCCAGCAGAACCGAACGCCGTTCATACGGCAGCCCGGCGTCCCGGACGAGTACGCCGCCGCGGCGGGCGGATATCTCGTCACGATCGGCCCCGGCCTTCAGCGTTTCGACCGTAGCTTCGCCTGGGAGCTGCACCAGAGCGGCGCGCTCAAGGGCAAGCGGATCGGAGTGTTCGGCGACTCCTATCCCGACAGTAAGCCGGGGATCGATGCGTTCGTCGCGACCCTTAAGCTGCTCGGGTACTCGATCACGCACCGCACGGAGCTCGCCATCAACTCGGGGACACAGAACGCCCAGATCCCCGTTGAAGTGGCGGAGATGGACCGCAAGAACGTCGAGGTCGTCATCATCATGTCGGGAGCGACGCAGGGCCCGAGCTTCGTACAGAACGCGGAGGCTCAACAGTACTTCCCGACGTACTACGTCTCCGATCACTCGTTCTCGTCGTACGACGCTTATGCGGAGCGGATGCCGCAGTCCTTCGACGGCACGATCGGGTTCACCACGCTCCGGACCGGCGAGGCGCGAGCCGGATTGCCGGAACCCGCCTTCGACGCTCAGTGCCGGGCGACCTACAACAAGGCAACCGGCAAGAACATCGCGCGCGGAACCACCGAGAACCAGCTCATCATGCAGCAGTGCACGATCGTGGAGCTCTTCCAGGACGCGGCTTTGCGGGCGGGGGTCACGCTGACGCGCGACCGGCTCGCGGCCGCCTTCCAGGCCCTCGGGCCGGTGACGATCGCCAACTCGGGGCGAGGATCCTTGGGGCCGGGAAAGCTCGGCGCCGGGGACCAGATCCGTACCGTTCGGTGGTCGTTCGCCTGTAAGTGCTACCTGCACGTGAGCGGATTCCGAGACCTCCGGTATTAGGACGCCTCATGCGATCGGCCGTCACCCTCCCGAAGGCCCACCTCCACATCCACCTCGACGGAGCCGCCCGCCCGGAAACCATGGCCGAGCTCGCCGGCCGGGCCGGCCTGACCGGTACTTCCTTCGGGACGTGCACCGACTGGCCGAGCTTCCTCGGGGAGATGGTCGCCGGCTTCCTCGCGATATCCACGCTGGAGGATCTGACGAGGATCTGCCGGGAGTTCGTCGAGGACGAAGCCGCACAGGGATGCCTCTACACGGAGGCGATCATCGCCCCGCTCGTGTGGGCCAAGCTGGGATCGCCCGACGAGGTTTTCGCGTCCATCCGCGAAGCGACCTTCGGCGCCGCGGAGGAGCTCGGGGTCGAGGTGCGCTTCCAGGTTGCCGCACTGCGGGACCTGCCCCCCGAAGTGGCCGAGGACTCGGCCCGGTTCGCCGCAGAGCACGCTGGGGACGGGATCGTCGCGTTCGGCCTGGCCGGCAGCGAGGCACCCTTCCCGCCGCAGCCGTTCGCACGGGCGTTCGCCGTCGCGCGAGAGGCGGGACTGCTCAGCGTCCCTCACGCCGGCGAGATGGCGGGCGCGGACTCGGTCGAGGCGGCGATCGACCTCCTCGGCGCCGATCGGATCGCTCACGGGGTGAGGGCGGTGGAGGACCCGGCCGTCCTGCGCCGGCTGGCCGACGAGAAGATCACGTGCGATGTGTGCCCGACATCCAACGTCCGGCTCGGGGTGGCGGCCGACATCGGCTCCCATCCGATCGCGCGGATGCTGGCCGCCGGGGTGCCGGTCACGATCAACGCCGACGACCCGCTGCAGTTCGGGTCGGGCGCCGGCAACGAATACGAGATCGTTCGGCGCACCTTCGGACTGAGCGACGACGACCTCGCCGCCATCGCCCGGACGAGCGTCCATGCATCGGGAGCGACCGCCGAGACGAAGGCGCGCATGCTCGCCGGGATCGAAGCGTGGCTCGCACTGCAGCCGGCCGAGGTCGGATGACGCGTTCGCGCACCGTCGCCGAGCCGGCGGCCCTGGCCGCGACGGTCCTTGAGGAGGAGGCCCGCCGGCAGGCGGATCAGGAAGCGCGTCACGCGGAGACCGTGCTGCCCGACGACCTCCTGCCCGGCGTGGGGGGGGGGGGGGGGGGGGGG
>JBBDRM010000072.1:10384-19615 GCA_040905475.1 Actinomycetota bacterium | reverse complement strand
CGATGAGCCTCCGCGCCGTCGTCAAGGCGGGTGGCGTCTCGACCGTCCTCGTCCTCACGCTGCTGAACCTCGTCGACGAATTCGAGTGGATGGCGCTCGCGGTCCTATCCCCCGACGTCCAGCGTTCCCTTCATCTGAGCGACGCGGCGATCGGAGCGATATCGGGCGTGCAGGGTCTGCTGGTCGTGACCGGCGCTTTGCCGCTCGGCTATCTCGCCGACCGGGTCCGGCGCACCCGGTTGGTGGGATTCTGTTCGTTGCTGTGGGCGTGCGTCGCCGTGGGGGCCGGACTGGTACGCAACGCATGGCAGCTGGTGATCGCGCGCATCCTGAGCGGGATCGGAAAAGCCAACGCGCTCCCCGTTCACAGCGGCCTGCTCGCCGATGCATACCCGCTCGCCGGCCGCGCTCGCGTCTTCGCCGTCCACGGCCTCGCGAACCCGATCGGGATCGCACTGGCACCCCTGCTCGCCGGCGGCATCGCCACGCTGGCGGGCGGAGCCGAAGGGTGGCGATGGGCCTTCATCCTGCTGGCGATCCCAGGCTTCGTCCTGGCCCTGTTCGCGTTCCGGCTACGCGAGCCACGCCGCGGCCGCAACGAGCATCTCGCGGTCCTCGGAGCGACCGCGGAGGATGCGCCGGTCGAGATCCCCATCCCACTCTCGACGGGGTTCGCCCGGCTCAAGAAGATCCGAAGCTTCTCGTTCCTGCTCACCGGCCTGGGCGTGCTCGGGTTCGCGTTGTTCAGCGTGCCGACCTTCTTCAACCTCATGCTCGAGGAACGCTACGGGCTCGATGCATTCGGGCGCGGCGTCGCCGGGTCGCTCACCTTCCTGGGTGCCATCGCCGCGATCCCGATCTCGGGCATGATCGCCGATCGATTGTTCCGGAAGAGCCCTCCCCGCGTCGTCGGTTTGATCGCCGGCGGCATCGCCGGCTACGGACTCGTTTTCGCCGCATCGCTCTACCTCCCGAAGCTTCCGCTCGTCCTCGCCGGGGTCGCTCTCGCCCAAGCGCTCGCCAACTTCGGTTTCACTCCGATCTTCCCGGTGATCGCTGCGGTGAGCCCGTACCGGCTTCGTTCGCTCGGGTTCGCGATGGTCGGCATCTACATCTTCCTCTTCGGCGCCTTCTTCGGAGGGATCATCGCCGGCATGCTCAGCGACGCGTTCGGCGAACGCACCGCGCTGACGATCGTCGTTCCTCCGTCGGCGCTCATCGGCGCATCGCTCATCGCGCTCGGCGGACGCCACATCCGAAGAGACATCTCGCTCGTCGTCGAGGAGCTCAAGGAAGAGCAGGAGGAGCGTGCGCGGATGGGCACCGGCGCCGAGGCGCCCGTTCTACAGGTGCGCAACCTCGACTTCAGCTATGGACAGGTTCAGGTGCTGTTCGACGTCGCACTCGACGTTCGCCGCGGAGAGGTGCTCGCGCTCCTGGGGACCAACGGCGCCGGGAAGTCGACGCTCCTCAGGACCCTCAGCGGCTTGGCGATGCCCGACCGCGGGGTGATCCGTCTCAACGGCCGCACCATCACCTACACCGAAGCCGAGACGCGCGTCGACCTCGGGATCGTGCAGGTCCCGAGCGGCAAGGCCCTGTTCGGATCTCTCACCGTAGGAGAGAACCTCCAGGCCGGGGCCTACAGCTACATCTGGGACCGGGAACGCGTCGAGGCGCGCACGGAAGAGGTGCTCGAGCTCTTCCCGGCGCTGCGCCCCCTACTTCAACAGCCGGCCGCGACCCTCTCCGGCGGCGAGCAGCAGATGCTGGCTCTGGGCAAGGCGCTGCTGCTCGACCCCGAGGTGCTGCTGATCGACGAGCTTTCCCTCGGGCTCGCGCCGGTCGTCGTCCAAGAGCTTCTCGTGATCATCGAGCGCTTGAAGGAGCGCGGCATCACGATCGTGGTCGTCGAGCAGTCGGTCAACGTCGCCCTGACCATCGCCGACCGGGCCGTGTTCATGGAGAAGGGGCAGATCCGCTTCGAAGGGCCGGCCGGCGACCTGCTGGCGCGCGACGATCTCGTCCGGGCGGTGTTCCTCGGCGCTGAGGGCGGGTGATGGAACCTCTCCTCGGGCTCACCCTGCGAACCGACATCGTTCTCATCGGTCTGTTCACGGGCCTCGCGTACGCGGTGCTCGCGGCCGGTCTCGTCCTCGTCTTCCGCGCGACCCGGGTCATCAACTTCGCGTACGGCGAAACCGGCGCGCTCGGCGCGGCGATCGTGCCGGTCCTGGTGTTCAACTACGGGTGGCCGTACGCCCTTGCGCTTCCCGCCGTGGTGGCGCTCGGCGCGATCGTGGGGGGCGTCATCGAGCTCGGCGTGGTGCGCCGGCTCTTCCATGCGCCGCGGCTCGTCCTGCTGGTCGCCACCATCGGGGTCGCGCAGCTGCTGTTCTTCCTGCAGCTGATCCTCCCCGACATCACCAGCGCGACCCGGTATCCCGTCCCGATCAACCGCGCGGTCGAAGTGGGCGGCATGGTCTGGCGCGGTGAGCACTTCATGGTGCTGGCCTTCGTTCCGGCGATCATCGCCGGACTGACGATCTTCCTCACCCGAACGCCCTACGGAATCGCCATCCGCGCCTCGGCCGAGAACGCCGACTCCGCCCGCCTGGCCGGGATCAGCGTCAAACGCATCTCGACGCTCGTCTGGGTGCTGGCCGGCGTGCTCTCCACGCTGACCGCCGTGCTCGTACGGGGGATGCAAGGCTCGCTGGTGAGTCTGCCCACGGTGGCCGTCGGACCGAGCCTCCTGCTCCGGGCGCTGACCGCGGCGCTTGTGGCGCGTCTGACATCCCTTCCCACCGCGCTCGCAGCCGGGGTCGGGATCGGGATCGTCGAAGCGTTGCTCTTCGCGAACGTGGGCAACCCCGGGACGATCGACCTCGTGCTGTTCGGCGCGGTGCTGTTCCTCGTCCTGGTTCGCGGCCGGGGGATCGCCGAAGAGGAGACCGGTTCCTGGTCCCTCTCACCCAAGGTGAAGGCGATCCCCCACGCCATCCGTTCCGCGGGGTGGGTCAGGAGGCTTCCCCTCGCCGCCGGCGGCGCCCTCGTCGTCGTCGCGGTCGTTCTCCCGCTGCTCGTGAACGCGTCGCAGACGTTCCTCATGTCCCGGATGCTCATCTATGCCATGATCGGACTGGCGATCACCGTTCTGACCGGGTGGGCGGGCCAGGTATCTCTCGGCCATTTCGCCTTCGTGGGCATCGGCGCTCTCGGCACGGCTGCCTTCGTCCGGCACGGCGTTCCGTTCGGTGTCGCCGTCGTCTACAGCGCCGCCGCCGGCGTCCTCGCCGCGGTCCTTATCGGCACCCCGGCGCTACGGATACGCGGGTTGCTCCTCGCCGTGACGACGCTCGGCTTCTCCGTGGCCGCGCGGGCTTGGATCTTCGGACAGGACCTCTTCCTCGCAGGCGGGACGGTCGTGACGGTACCGCGGCCGACGTGGGGATCCCTCGACTTCTTCCCGCAGCGAAGCTACTACTACCTTTGCCTCGTCGCACTGATCGGAGCCGTGCTCGTAGTCACCCGGATCCGACGGAGCGGCGTCGGCCGTTCGTTGATCGCCGTTCGCGAGAACGAAGCGAGCGCGGCTGCGTTCACCGTGTCGGCCGCCCGTGCGAAGCTGACGGCGTTCGCGGTCTCGGGCGGACTCGCGGCTCTGGCCGGCGCCCTGCTCGCGGGCCTGACGGTGCAGTTCGGCGCCGAGATGTTCGATCCCGACGAGTCGCTCCGCGTCGTCGCGATGACGATCATCGGCGGCCTGGGATCCGTCACCGGCGCGGTCCTTGGAGCGGTCTACGTGATCGGCGTGCCCGCGATCTTCAACAACGCGCCGGAGGCCCGGCTGCTCTCGAGCGGCGTGGGCATGCTCATCCTGCTGCTCTACTTCCCGGGAGGACTCGTCGGACTGGTGTATCGAGCGCGCGACGCGTTGCTTGGATTCGCGGGGCGGCGTGCGCGACCGGTCGAGCCTGCGGTCGTGAAGACGGCTCCCGTCCCTGCTTCGGTCTTGGTCGCCCCCTCCGCGAACGGGGGCACGGCCGATGAACCGGCAACGCCCGGCTCTCCGGCCGATGTGCCGCCGCCCGCGCTGCGGGTGCAGGACGTGACCGTTCGCTTCGGAGGACGGATCGCGCTCGATCACGCGACGCTGGAGGTCTTCTCCGGGGAACTCATCGGCCTCATCGGGTCGAACGGAGCCGGAAAGACGACCATCATGAACGTGATCAGCGGCTTCGTCGCGCCGGCCGGAGGGAGGGTGGAGCTGTCCGGCCTGGACGTCACGCATCTCCGCTCACACCGGCGCGCGCAGCTCGGTTTGGGCCGCCTCTTCCAGGACGCACGCCTGTTCGGCGCCCTGACCGTCCGCGAATCGGTGCAGGTCGCGCTCGAGGCCCGCGAGCACAGCGAGCTCGTCCCGTCGATGCTCGCGCTCCCGCCGTCCCTCCGTGCGGAACGCCGGAAGGCCTCAGAGGCGGAGGACCTCGTCGGGTTCCTCGGGCTCGGCCGGTTCGCCGACATGTTCATCTCGGACCTCTCCACGGGGACGCGGCGTATCGCAGAGCTGGCATGCTTGCTCGCGCTCGAAGCGCGGGTCCTCCTGCTCGATGAGCCGACCGCGGGGGTCGCGCAACGCGAGGCCGAGGCGTTCGGTCCGCTGATCCGCCGTATCCAGACGGAGCTCGGCGCGACGGTTCTGATGATCGAGCACGACATCCCGCTCGTGATGTCGATCAGCGACCGCGTCTATTGCCTCGGCGCCGGGCGCGTGATCGCGTCGGGCCGGCCGGCGGCGGTGCGCTCCGATCCCGAAGTCATCGCGAGCTACCTCGGGACGGACGATCGCGCGATCCTCCGGAGCGGCGCCCGATGATGGCCCCCGACGCGAACCGGCGCCCGGCCGAGCGCCTCGCAGCGTGGCTTGGCTGGACCGAAGGGCAGGTCTACACGATCGCGATCGGCTTGGCGCTCGCGGTCGTGACCGCGAGCGTTGGGCTTCCGCCGGCCTTCCGGGAACGCCCGCTCGCCCGGCCGGTCGCGTTGCCGCCCGGCCTTGGGCAACCGCAGCCTCCAAGCGCCCCGAACGAGGTGCCGGTGGCGCTCCCGCCGCCGGTGCCGCTGCCGATCCCGTCGTTCCCGGCGCCCGAGCCGTTCGCGCCGCCGCCGCCGGTGCTCGAGGAGCCGAAGGACCCAGCCGTGCCGCGTCCGTTGACGATCGTCGGTGCGGGATGGGCCGCCGCCGACGCCGGGTCTCCGCTGGCCAACGCAGGCGTTCCGGAGGGAGGCCTCCCGGTTGCCGCGCGTCTCGGCACCGATCACCGGCGCAGCTTCATCCTCCTGGATGGGACCGAGACGAAGCTTCGGCTCGGTATCGTCGACACGCCGGGGGCCAACATGCTCGAGGGGCTGGCCGTCGTCCAGGCCTGCCCCGTCGTGACCGCAGGGTGGACGCCGGCGACCGCTCAGCCGTTCGAGGAGGCCCCCGCGTTCGACTGTACGACCGCGGCCGTCGCGCGGCGGCTCGACGACGGAAGCTTCCTCTTCGATCTCGCCGCGATCCCAGAGGCCGTCCGCGCGAATGGCTTCGCGCTGGTGCCGGGCCCCGGCGCGCCGCCGAGCTTTCAGGTCGTCTTCTCGACGGCCGTCCTCCCGCCGTCCGACCCGTCCTAGGATCGCCATGACCGAGTCCAAGCGCGTGATCATCGACACCGATCCGGGCATCGACGACGCCGCCGCGATCTTCCTCGCGCTCTCGTCGGAGCTCCTACAGGTCGAAGCCCTCACGACCGTGTTCGGGAACGTCGAGCTGGAGCAGTGCACGCGCAACGCGCTGACCATCCTCGAGCTCGCCGGACGCGAGGACATCCCCGTCTACCAAGGCGCCGCCCGGCCGATGTCGCGCGAGCCGCACTATGCGAAACACATCCACGGCGACGACGGTCTCGGCGGTATGAGCATCGCGCCGACGGCCGGCGTCGCCTCGCCGGGCGGAGCGGTCGACGCGATCGTGTCGCGCGTGAGGGAGGCGCCGGGCGAGATCACCCTCATCGCATTGGGTCCGTTGACCAACGTCGCGCAGGCCCTCACCGTCGAGCCGGCGCTCGCGGCGAACCTCCGCGAGCTGATCGTGATGGGCGGCGCCGTGCTCACGTGGGGGAACGTGACCCCCGCGGCGTCGGCGAACATGTACAACGATCCCGAGGCCGCGGATATCGTCTTCCGGTCCGGCGCCTCGATCGTGCAGGTAGGTCTCGACGTCTGCCGTCCGACCGTGATCACGCACGATCACCTTGCGCGCATCCGAGCGGCGGGAACCCGGCCGAGCCGGTTCCTGGTCGACGCGTCCGCGTTCATCGAGAACGCATACCGGCAGTTCCGGCGCGGTACGAACAACGGGACCGGCGTCCATTTCAACGACGTTCCCGCTGTGGCGTACGTGATGCATCCGGAGCTGTTCTCGACGGAGGATCTCTACGTGGAGATCGAGACCGAGGGACGCATCACGGCCGGCGCGACGGTCGCCGACTTCGAAGGGATCCTGGGCACGCCGAACGCTCGCGTGTGTCTGGGCGTCGAGTCGATGGGCGTGGCCGATCTGCTGGCCGACGGCCTCGCGAGTTGGAGCGTCGGATGACGGCGCGTATCAGGTTCCTCGGGGTCTCCGGGTTCGAGATCGTGTCCGCCGCGGGTACGCGGATCGTCGTCGACCCCTTCCTCGCGGGAAGCGATGCGTACGGCCTCCCGCCGAGCCCCGTGACGCTCGGGGAGCTCGACGGCACGCATGCCGTCGTGGTTTCGCATGGTGCGTGGGACCATCTCGGTCAGGCCGTCGAGATCGCCCTCCGGAGCGACGCCGCCTTGTGTTGCGGCGTGGACGTGCGCGTCCATGCGATGAAGGAAGGCATCCCCCCTGCCCGGATACGCAAGATGATCCCGGGCACCTCGTGCACCGTGCGGGACGTGTCTATCCGAGCGCTGCCGGCCAGCCACGTCTCGTTCTTCGAATCGCACGGCGAGCACCTCTCGTCGCAGCCGTTGAGTTTCCTTATCCGGCTGGACGAAGGCACGGCCATCTATCACAGCGGCGACACGTCGCTGTTCGGTGACCTCAAGCTGTTCGGCGAGCTGTATCGCCCTACGGTCGCGCTGCTGTGCGTCGGCGCCACCGAGCAGGGACTCGCACCGCTTCCGCCGGAGGAGGCGGTCATCGCCGCCGACTGGCTGAATGCCGGCATCGTGATCCCGATGCATTTCCGCCCCGGGGATCCGGAGCCGAAGGAGTTCCGCGAGCGCCTGGCCGAGGTGCGGCCCGACATCGAGGTTCGCACGCTCGACGCCGGGGGGTCCTTCACCATCCCGGGAGGGGCGTGATGGCGCTCGCATCGAAGATCGCGGTCGTCACCGGCGGGGCGTTCGGGATCGGGCGAGGGATCGCGCAACGGTTCGCCGCCGAGGGAGCGACCGTGGTCGTGGCCGACGTCGAGCCCGATCGGGCCGGCGACGCGAAGTTGTTCCTGGAGGCCGACGTCTCCCGAGCCGAGGAGGTCGAGAGGTTGTTCGCCGTCGTCGTCGACACGTTCGGCGGCGTCGATGTGCTGGTGAACAACGCCGCGATCGCGCACGGCCCGGCAGCAGAGCGTCATTTCCTCGACACCTCCGAGGAGATGTGGGACCGGCTCATGGCCGTCAACCTGAAGAGCCTCTACCTGTGCTCGCGACGGGCCGCCGAGATCATGATCGAACGCGGCGGCGGCAGCATCATCAACATGAGCTCGGGCGGCGCAACGCGCGCCCATCGGCACCGGGTCGCCTACGACGCGACCAAGGGGGCGATCGAGGCGGCGACCCGCGCGATGGCGCTGGATCTCGCTCCATGGGCCATCCGCGTGAACGCGCTGGCGCCCGGCGTCATCGCCGTCGAGCGCCGGAGCCCGGTGGGCGCCGAAGGATCGATCGGCCTTCAGGACGTGGTGCCGCTCGGCCGGATGGGCACTCCCGACGACATCGCCGCCGCGGCCACCTTCCTCGCCTCCGACGACGCCTCCTACGTCACCGGCGCGGTCCTTCCGGTCGACGGCGGACTGCTCGCTCAGCTGCGGTCGCCCAAGGTCGATATCCCGCCCGGGGAGCCCCGATGAAGATCACCGACGTTCGGAGCCTCGTGCTGTCGATCCCGCTGCGCGAAGCGACGGCGTTCGCGACCACGGTCGTGTCCGCCCGCGAGTACGTGATCGTCACGATCGACACCGACGAAGGGATCGAAGGCACCGGCTTCGCCGTCGGCACTCGCCATCCCGGCGAGGGGCATCTGATCGGAACGGCCGTACAGCGCAGCTTGAAGGATCTGCTCGTCGGCGAGACGCCGTTCGCGGTCGAGCGCTTGTGGGAGCGCATGTACCAGCACACGCTGCTGGTTGGGCGGCGGGGCGCCGTCCTGCGAGCGATCAGCGCGCTCGACATCGCGCTGTGGGACATCGCCGGTAAGGCTGCCGAGCGGCCGCTGTACCAACTCCTCGGCGGCCACCGCGACGCGGTGCCGTGCTACGCGAGCGGCGGCTACTACCGCGAAGGCAAGGGCCTCGATGGGCTCGCGGCGGAGATGGGACGCTACCTGGCGGCCGGGTTCACGTCGGTGAAGATGAAGGTGGGACGGCTCGACGCGCGCGAGGATGCGGAGCGGGTGCGCGTCGCGCGCGAAACGATCGGGCCGGGCGTGCAGCTCGCGCTCGACGCCAACAACGCGTGGCCGGACGCGCCGACCGCCATCCGCGCCGTTCGCATGGTCGAGGAGTACGACCCGTGGTGGATCGAGGAACCGGTGATGCCCGACAACGTGCCCGCGAGTGCGGCCGTCGCGGCGGCCCTGGACCTCCCGGTCGCGACCGGCGAGCACGAAGCGACCCGCTGGGGCTTCCGGGACTTGCTCGACCGCAAGGCCGCCGACATCGTCCAGCCCGACGCGACCGTCTGCGGCGGCGTCACCGAATGGATACGCATCGCGCACATGGCCGCCGGTTGGGACGTGCCGGTCGCGCCCCATTGGTTCGCGAACCTTCACGTGCACCTCGTCGCGGCGGTTCCCAACGGGCTGACCGTCGAGTTCTTCGTGCTCGAGGAGGACGTGTTCAACTTCGAGCGCGTGGTGCGCGACCCCCTTCGTCCCGCCGGCGGCATGCTCGAGGTGCCGCAGCGGCCCGGCCACGGGATCGTGCTCGACGGCGACGG
>JBBDRM010000072.1:0-10374 GCA_040905475.1 Actinomycetota bacterium | reverse complement strand
CCCCCCCCCCCCCCCCCCCCCACTTCCGGATCGGGTGAAGCCGGCATGAGGATCGCTTCGATTCGCACGGATGGCGGCGAGTTCGCTGCGGTCGACACCGGCGCCGGGTTCGCCCTTCTCGGAACCTCGGTCACGGTGCTCGACGTGATCGCGCAACCGGATGCGCTGCCGGCTTCGACGCACGCGACGGATCCCCTCGCAAGCAACAGGACGAGTTTCGCGCCCCCGTACCGGCGCCCCGGCAAGATCTGGTGCATCGGTTTGAACTACACGGCCCACGCCCGCTCGCTCGACGAAGAGGTTCCGAAGCTCCCGGGGAGCTTCCTCCGGCCGCCGAACACGATCATCGGGCCCGGCGACGCCATCGTCCTCCCGGACGGGGTGGGTCGCGTCACGGTCGAGGCCGAGCTCGCGGTGATCATCGGGTCTCGATGCCGCGACGTCGACCGCGTGGGCGCAGAGGCGTCGATCTTCGGCTACACGTGCGTGCTCGACGTCACCGCAGAAGACATCTTGCGGCAGAACCCGAGGTACTTGACCCGTGCCAAGA
Organism: Actinomycetota bacterium; assembly: GCA_040905475.1. Taxonomy (NCBI): domain Bacteria; kingdom Bacillati; phylum Actinomycetota; species Actinomycetota bacterium. The sequence continues at coordinate 9,824 of JBBDRM010000072.1, read as the reverse complement.
GCTTCGACTCGTTCTTCAGCTTCGGACCGGTGATCGTTACGCGCGCCGACGTTCCCGACGTTTCTCCCCTCGTCGTGCGAACCGTTGTCAACGGTGAGGTGCGCGCAGAGAACAGCGTGGCAAACATGACGTTCGATCCGATCGAGCTCGTCCGCTACCACTCACGCGCGACCACGCTGGAGCCCGGCGACATCATCTCGACGGGCACACCGGGCGCCTGGCCCATCGAGCCGGGCGACGTCGCCCGTTGCGAGATCGACGGGTTCCCGCCGCTCGAAAACCCGGTCGCGGCCGAGCGACCAAACAGGAAAGGATAGGAGGCGACGTGGCGACCATCATCCGCACCGACGCAGACCTTTCGATCCCCGACCGGCGGCGGCCACATGGCCCGTTGACCCTCCGCCGCCTGCGGGTCATGGCCGTGGTTCTCTGGACGATCTGGGTGATCGGCCTCGTACCGGTGATCGCGGACTGGGCCCCGCACTGGAAGGCATTCGGCCTGGGCCTGCTTTTCCCGGGCGGCGGCTTCCTCTACACCTCGGACATCCCGTTCTTCATCCTGACGTTGCTCGCCGTGCCCTACATCGCGATCTTCCAGTTCCAGTTCCGCGCGGACACCGTGAGTCCCGTCCTGCTGGTCCTCGCTTCGGCTTGGGGCGCGTCGCTGCGCGCGCACACCGGGCCGTGGGATTGGGCACAGTGGGTCGTTCCGGCGATCCTGCCCGCCGTCTGGATCGGCGTCCGCGTCGGACGGCGTCGCGCGTTCGCGCGCGCGCGCGCAAGAGGCATGCGGCGCAACGCGTACCTTCGCGAGCTGCGTCCGAGCGTTCCCGAGGCTTCCGCGACCGGACCCGAGATGACGGCGGAGGATCTGGCCGTCGCGCGCTGGCTGCTCGATCGCGCGCTGCAGGCGAAGGATCGATTCGACGGATTCGATTGGTCGCGAGAGCAGTTCAGCATGGCTTCGATCCGGTACCAGCTGAACTGGATGCAGTGGGCCCTCGCACTCCTCAACTACACCCGCACCCCGGCGTTCGGCGGTTACCTCGCTGCCGGGCAGCGCAACCTCATCGAGAAGATGACCGACCGGCGCGCATGGGAGTACTGGCGGCTCGAGAACACGTGGGGGAACCTCGATCCGAACCCCGACCCGATCCGTCGCGACAACATCATGTACTCGGGGTACCTCGGCCTGATGCTGGGCATGTACGCCGCCACGACAGGCGACCGCAGCTTCGACGAACCCGGGTCGCTGTCACTTCGCTGGAACGACCGTCGCAGCTTCGTGTACGACCATCCGTCCGTCATCGACGCGGTGATCCGCAACTACCGATCGACGCCGTGGGGACTCTTCCCCTGCGAGCCGGGGCTGAACTTCGTCGGATGCAACGCCATCGGACTCCTCGGCGTGATGCTCTGGGACCAGGTGACCGGGAGCGCACACAGCCCCGCCATCAGCGAGCCGCTGCGACGCTCGCTGGAGGCGGAGTTCACGACCGCCGACGGAGACATCATCACGATCATCTCGCGGCGTCACGGTTACAGCATGCGGTTCGCGCGCTCGGCCATGGCACAAGCAGGACAGGGGCTCTTCAACCGTCCGTTCGCACCGGATCTCGCCGATCGTGCATGGGCCGTCCTGAGGCGCGAGGTGATCGCGATCGACGGGGACGGTCTTCTGCAGCCGAAACCGTACGGCTTGACGAAGGGTCGCCTCGACCGGATGGACCTCGGGAGCAAGAAGCCCTCCCCGGTCGGGCTGATCGCGAGCCTGGGGGCGCTCGCGCGAGAACTCGGCGACGAGGAGACCTACCGCGCCGCGGAAGCTGCGGCCGACGCGACGCTGGGACCGGTCGACCAAGGCGGCACCCGCTCGTACACGGCCGCCTCCGCATACGCGAACGCGTACCTGGCATTGGCGCGCTTCGGATGGAAGGACGCTTGGTTCAACCTGATGACGAAGGGGATGCCGGCGGGCTCGCGATCGGGCCCGCGTCTCGCCGCCGCGCCGTACCCGGAGGTCTTGGTCGCTCGAGCCGTTACCGACGGAACGACGCTCGACGCGGTGCTCGTTCCCGGCGCCGAGGGCGGCCGGTTCCCCCTCGGCATCGAACGACTGACACCCGGCCGGCGGTATCGAGTTTCCGGCGCGGCCGAAAGGGACGTTGCGGCGCGGCCGGACGGAACGGCGGCGATCCACGTCGACCTCTCGGCCCGGACCGAGCTGCGCGTCACGCCCGTCACGTGAGCGCGAGTCTGGCCGGGAAGCGAGCGATCGTCACCGCGGCCAGCCGCGGCCTCGGCCGGGCGGTGGCGGAGGCGCTGGCGGGGCAAGGCGCGGCGGTCGCGATCTGCGCACGCTCGGTCCCGGGGCTCGAGGAGGTTGCGCGAGGGATCGAAGCGGCCGGTGGCCCGCCGGTCTTCCGCCGGGCGGCCGACCTGCGCGACGCGGACGGGATCGCCGCGTTCGTCGCCGACGCAGCGCAGGCGATGGGCGGGATCGACATCATCGTCAACAACTGCGGCGGCCCGAAGGTCGGCCGCTTCGACGACCTCACCGACGACGACTTCCGGGAGGCGCTCGAGCTGATCTTCCTCAGCAACGTGCGCGTCACGCGCGCCGCGCTGCCGCATCTGGTGACGGCGAGAGGCTCGATCGTCAACATCCTCAGCACGACCGTGAAGCAGCCGGTGAGGGACCTGCTCCTGTCGAACTCCATCCGCCTGGGACTGGCCGGCCTGGCCAAGTCGCTGGCGGACGAACTCGCCCCGTACGGCGTCCGCGTGAACAACGTCTGTCCCGGCTCCATCCACACCGATCGCGTCGACGAGCTGGCTCGGAGCGAGGCCTCCCGCTCCGGGACCACCCTCGAGGAGGTTCTCGAGCGCCGAGGGGAGGCGGTGCCGCTCGGACGCCTCGGCCTGCCCGACGAGCTCGCTCGCGTCGTCGCGTTCCTCGCCTCCGACGCGGCCTCGTTCGTGACGGGCGTCACGGTTCAGGTCGACGGCGGGACCGTGCGCGGCGTGCTCTGATCGGACGCGCCTCAGTACGGCACGCGATCGGCCTTGGCCCCCCATTCCGCGAACGGCTCGCCGGCGGACGCGGCCGCCACGCGCACGAGGTGGATGCGGCGCTCGTCGGCCGAACGCTCCAGGTCGATCCCGATCTCGAGGTCGTCGAAGCCCGCGGCCGCGGCGTCCAGTTTCGTGCCGGCGAAGTAGATGCCGTCGATCCGTGCCCAGTAGGCGGCCGCGAGGCACATCGGACACGGCTCGCAGCTGGCGAACAGCTCGCAGCCCACCAGACGGTGGTCGCCGAGGACGCGGCACGCGTTACGGATCGCCACGACCTCGGCGTGCGCGGTTGGATCCGCGTACGGCGTCACGCCGTTCATCCCCGTCGCCAAGATGGCGCCGTCACGGGCGATCACGGCGCCGAACGGGCCGCCGCCGCGCCGCACCGACTCGACCGCCAGCCGGACGGCGAGCTCGATGAACGTGTCCTGCTTGGAGGGCGACATCAGCGCTTCCGGGTCGACGCCGCAGGCGCGCCGGCGATCTCCTCGAGGTCTCGCCGGGTCGGCAGCGAACCGCGGGCGCCCAGAGCCCTCGTCGCGAGCGCGCCGGCGGCGGCCGCGAGCCGCACCGCCTCGTCGAGGTCGTGCCCCTCCGCGAGCGACCATGCGAGGGCGGCGCTGAACGCGTCCCCGGCGCCCGTCGTATCGACAACCTCAGCCGGGAAGGCGTGTTGGACGACGTCCGGACGTCTGGGCCGAAGGATCCGCGCGCCGAGCGGACCCTCTGTCACGACGACGGCCACACCCTGCTTCAGCAGGCGGTCCACCCCGACGCGGCCGAGCGAAACCGCTTCGTGTTCGTTGGGCGTGATGACGTCGATGCTTCCGACGAGATCGGGATGCAGCGGCCTTGCCGGCGCCGGGTTGAGCACGAAGCGGAAGCCGCGAGAACGCGCCGCGCGCGCGGCCGCCAGCACCGCTTCGTCGGGGATCTCGAGGCTGGCGAGAACGACCGCTTCTTGGTCGTCGATACCGAGGAACGCGTGCTCGACGAACGCCGCCGACAAGGTCCGATTGGCTCCCGGAGCGACCGCGATGAGGTTCTCGCCGTGGGAGTCCACGATGACGACCGCCGTGCCGGTCGGTGATCCGGCCGTGCCGATCCGGGTCGTATCCACACCTTCGCGGTCGAGATCCTCACGCAGCTCGGCGCCGGCGTCGTCGTCGCCGACCATGCCGATGATCCTCGTGCGGGCGCCGAGACGGGCGGCCGCCGTCGCTTGGTTGGCGCCCTTCCCCCCCAAGGTCCGGACGAGCGAGCCTCCGCTCACCGTTTCCCCCGGGGAGGGCAACGTGGCGACGCGCATCACGAGGTCCACGTTGATCGAGCCGACCACGATGACGTTGCTCATACCGACGTCGACCCCCGCACCACCAGCTCCGGCGCGAGACGCGTGCGCCTCGGCGGGCCGTGGTACCCGCCGACCCGCCCGAGGAGCAGGCGCGCGGCTTCGGCGCCGATCGCGTCCAGCGGCTGGCGGACGGTCGTGAGTGGCGGATGCGAGATCTGGGCGAACCCGATGTCGTCGAATCCGACGACGGCCACGCGGGAGGGAACGTCGACGCCCAGCTCCCGAAGGCCCTGCAAGACCCCGAGCGCGATGAGGTCGTTTCCGCACACGATGCCGTCCGGGAAGTCTCCCCGGGAGGCGAGTTCGTGCGCGGCCTTGTTTCCCCATTCGAGCGAGAAGTCTCCGAGCAGGACCTCCTTATGCGTCCTCCCTTTCTGCGCTCGTGCGGTGCCGGAGTAGGCGTTCAGGCGCTCGCGTGCCGTCGATATCGATGGTTGCGCTCCGATGAATGCGGTGCGCCGCCTTCCGAGTGCCTCTAGGTGCCCGAGCGCCGCAGCGATCCCGGCGGCGTTGTCGACGGCCACGTGATCGGCGTCGACGTCGGACACCCAGCGGTCGAGCTGCACGACGGGGATTTCCCGCAGCGCCTCACGGACGGTGCGGCTGCTCGCCTCCGCTTCGCAGGGGATCATCAGCACGCCGTCGACCCGGCGGTCCAGGAGGGCGCGCACGTGGAACGCTTCTAGCTCTGGGTCGTCGCGCGAGTCGCCGAGCAGGAGGCTCTGATCGGCGGAGCGAAGCTCGCGCTCGACGGCCTGCACGAGTCCCGCGAAGAACGGGTTGGCGATGTGCGGCACGATCATGCCGATCGCCTGCGTCGAGCGGCGACGCAGCGAGCGGGCCACCTGATCGCCTCGGTACCCGAGCCGCCTGCAGGCTTCCTCGACCGCGGACGCGAGCTCCTGCCGTACGGGTCGGGTCCCCGAGATCACGCGCGAGACGGTCGCGACGGATACTCCCGCAGCGGCGGCGACGTCTCGGATCGTGACCCTCTGCATGCGCGGCCCCGGAGGTGGGGAAAACGATTACTTTCGTCGGATTCTAGCCTGGAGCGAGGAGGCGCGCTAGAGAGCTCGGCGCCCGAACGCCGCGGTTCAGGGCTTGAGCACGACCTTCGTCGCCTCCTTGGCGTCGAACATCTCGTAGGCCTTCCCGGCCTCCTCGAGCGGCATCGTGTGCGAGATGATGCGCGCGGGAGTCAGCCGGCCGGCTTCGATGAGACGCATCAGCTCCGGCCGGAACGCGAACGGGTTGCCGATCACGGCAGACACGGAAAGCCCTCGCAGGAAGACCTCGCCGGCCGTAACCGGGAAGTTCTCGTCGACGAGGACGCCCAGGAGCACGATCCTTCCGCCGACGCGAGGAAGCGTAAACGCGGTCTGGAGGGAAGGTTCCGCACCGACCGCCTCGATCACCAGGTCGGCCCCCTGGTTGTTCGTGCGATCGAACACCGCATCGAGCGGATCACCGACGCGCGCGTCGATCGGCACGGCTCCGAGCTCGGCGGCTTGTTTCAGACGCTCCTCGACCAGATCGATCGCGAACACGGTTGCCGCGCCGAGCAACGGCGCGCACGCCATCACCAGCTGCCCGAGCGGTCCGGCGCCGACCACCGCGACCGAATCGCCGGGCCGGATCGGGCCGGCCTTCAGGCCGCTGTAGGCGGTGGAGAGGATGTCGCTCACGAAAAGCACATCCTCGTCGGCGAGGCCTTCTGGGATGGGGGCGAGCGTCATCTCCGCCATCGGGACGCGCACGTACTCCGCCTGGCCCCCCGGCAGGTCGCCGGCCATCGGCCCCATCCCGAACATCATGAAGGCAGGACAACCCCGATGGTTACCGCCGAGACAGGAGGCGCACCGGCCGCACGCCGTGTACATCGCCGCGACGCACCGGGCGCCCGGTTCGATCTCGCGCACGGCGTCGCCGACCTCCTCGACGATCCCGACGAACTCGTGGCCGAGGATCATCCCCGGCTCCGCGCCGGGAGTCTTGTCGTGATAGATGTGCAGGTCGGTCCCGCAGACCGCCGACGAGGTGACACGAAGGATCGCGTCGGTAGGCTCCTCGATGGTGGGTCGGGGGGCGTCCTCGACGCGAACGTCCTTCTCGCCGAAGTAGTGAACGGCACGCATGATCGTGCCCTTACACGTTGAGGAGGTCGGCGCGACCTTCGTCGGCGAGGATCTTCTCGTAGCGAGACCGCAGCGGCTTCGCGAGCGGCATGAGCTTCAGCATCTTCGGGACCGAGCCCTTCACCCTGACCTTTCCGCGCGCCATCGCCGCCGTCATGTTCAGCTTACCGAGCCAGAACCGGTGTCCGTCGTCCGCCGACATCTTCAGCTGCATGTTCGGCTCGAAGCCGGCCGGCAGCTCGGTCGGGCCGAGGAACAGTCCGCCGGTGTCGAAGTCGACGCCGATGGTGCTGTCCGGGTCCGTGTAGTCGATCCGCACGATCAGGCCGGAGCCCTTCACCTTGGAGGCGAGTTCGGGGTCGTCCATCGCAACCCGGAAGATCTGCGCGAGGTACCGGTAGACCTCCTGCTCGTCCTTGAAGAGCGACATCCAGATCTCACCCCTCGCAGCTCGCCCGGCTGTGGACTATTCAGTTAAAATAGTCAACTGTTGCGAGGGACGTCAAGGGGCCGGAGAAGGCGGGCGCGTGCAAGGGATCCTCGCCAGAGGTCGCAACGAAACGTCTTCGAGGCTGGGGCGGGATCCACGCGTGCTCGCGACGGCTGCGCTGCTCGGCGTGGGGGTCGGGGGCCTGCTTCACCGGCTGCTGGTCGGGGCGTTCGAGGGGTGGGACCGGCTCGCCGTCGTGCCAAGCGCTCGCGGCGCGGCGCTGCGGGAGGATCTGCTCACGCTCGGCCCTTGGGCGGCCGTCACCGCGGGCGTCATCGCCCTCGCGATCACGGGACGACGGCGGGCGGCGGGGCGGGGACGGCGGATCGCCGGACTGTCCGTAGCCGTCGCCGGGCTGGTCGTCCTCCTCGTCGGGGAGCTCGAGCTCCACGTGTTCCGCACGCTCGGGCAGGGATGGGAGTCGCACGACCTCTTCTGGGACGTGGTTTTCCATCTGCCGGGGGAAACGATCGCCTTCGCCGGATGGCTTCTGCTTCCGGGGGGAACGGGTGCGGCCGGACGCGCCGCGTCTCAGACGAGTTGAGGGACGCGATGCTCGCTCTCGGTGGGGCTCGAGAGGTACGCGGGAACCTCGTAGACCGGCGTCGGCCTCGAGGGCACAGGCTCCGCACCCCGAGGACGATCCCCTTGGAACGTCGACACGACGGAGCCCCGCGTCCAACGGACCGCCCTGGCCAGGAGGCCGAGAAGGAATGCGCCCAACAAACAGCAAACCATCCCGAATAGATAAGCACGGCCCGCCCGGCCGCGTCCAGCATCGGGTTGACCAGATGGTCGGCCGTCCCCTACGAGGAGCGCCGTGACGGTGCCTCGCCCGCACGCGCGCCTCGGCGCGGTTCCCGCCGCCGCGGTCGAGATCGCCGAGGATTCGTTCCTCGGCGAGCGGATGCGCGCGGGACGCGCCGCGATCCCGAAGCTGCTCGACCGGCTCGAGGAGCACGGCGTCGTCGACAACTTCCGGCGTCTCGCGACCGGCACGGGCGAGCGTCGCGGCTTCTGGTTCTCCGATTCCGATCTCTACAAGACGATGGAGTCGGCGGCCGCATCGCTAGAGACCCACAACGATCCGGCGCTCCGCGCCCGGCTCCACGAGATCGCCGATGCCGTCGTTTCGGCCCAAGCGCCGGACGGCTATCTACACACGCAGTTCGAGAAAGAGCGGTACCAGGATGTGTCCTGGACCCACGAGCTGTACTGCGCCGGTCATCTCATCGAGGCGGCGATCGCGTACCGGCGAGCCACCGAGGACGGCCGGCTGCTCTCGGCCGCTACACGGCTCGCCGATCACCTCGCTACGGAGTTCGGCCCCGGTCTTCGCGAGCAAGCCGACGGCCATCCAGAGGTCGAGCTCGCGCTCATGGGCCTCTACCGCGCGACCGGGAACGAGCAGTACCTCGATCTGGCGCGGTTCTTCCTCGAACGCGTCGATCATCGCGCGATGCCACGCCTGACCGGGCACGCGGTCCGCGCGCTCTATTACAGCTGCGGGCTCACCGACCTCGTCCTGGAGACCGGCGACGCGCAGGTCCGTGAAAGTCTGGACCGGTTCTGGACGAGCCTCATCGACACCGGCTCGTACCTGACCGGCGGCGTCGGCGGACGCTGGGTGGGCGAGTCGATCGGCCGGCCGTACGAGCTTCCGAACGAAGGCGCCTACGCCGAGACGTGCGGCTCGGCCGCTGCGATGATGTGGTCCGGGCGGATGCTCGCGCTCACCGGCGACGCGCGGTACCCCGACTTCGCCGAGCGTGCGCTCTACAACGGGTTCCTCGCCGGCGTGTCGCTGGCCGGCGACGAATGGTTCTACGTGAATCGGCTGGCGTGGAACGGCGAGGCCGAGGTCGACCCGTGGGGCATCGGGCCGATGGTGTTCACCGCCGAGCTGATGAACTCGACGCGACGCAAGCCCTGGTACGACGTCACCTGCTGCCCGTCCAATGCCGTTCGCCTGCTGGCGTCGCTGCCCGGCTACGTCTACGGGTCGAGCCCCGACGGCGTCTGGGTTCATCTGTTCGCCGCGTCGACGCTGCGGTGGCGAACGCCCGCGCAGCGTCCGCTCGTTCTCACGCAGGACACGCGCTACCCGTGGGAGGGCGCCACGTCGATCTCGGTGGGCGTCGAGGAGCCGGAGGAGTTCTCCGTCTTCGTCCGGCTCCCCTCATGGAGCCGGACACCCGTCGTCTACGTCAACGGCAAGGAGATCGCCGGGGCCGTCGCCGGCTCGTACGTCGAGATCCGCCGGGTCTGGTCCGCGGGCGACGAGGTGGCGATCGAGTGGGACGACCGGCCGTTCTACGTGGAGAGCCATCCCCGGGTCGCAGAGAACCGCGGCAGCGTCGCCATCCAGCGCGGACCGATCGTGTACTGCATGGAGGGAACCGACAACGGGACCGTCGATCTCTTCGACGTGGCGGTCGATCCGCGAGAACGGCTCGCCTGGTCGGACCGGCCGGATCTGCTCGGCGGCGTGACGGTGGTCACAGCTCGCGGCACGGCGATCGGGACGAGCGACGGCCCGCTCTACGCGCGCGCCGGTGAGCCGCGAGCCGCCGGCGGGTCGGTGGAGCTCACGGCGATCCCGTACTACGCGTGGGCCAACCGGGATCCGGCGCCGATGACGGTGTGGATCCGCCGCGCGTGACCGGATCTGCGCGCTTGGAGTGAAGCGCGTCCCAAAACCTACGCGCAGCGTACGTTTTCGGTCACCATTCGATCGATCCGGCTCCATCGACGGGGGCAACCGGGACGG
>JBBDRM010000071.1 GCA_040905475.1 Actinomycetota bacterium | reverse complement strand
GCGCCGCGTGTCCATCGCAGAACTACGATGGTCACGGCCATTCTGCGACAGGCTCTATGTGGCGCTCAATCCATACGAGAACTATCACCGCGCCTACTACCGTGCGGCTCGCAGCGGCCGGATCGCGACGATCGGCTGGACCTACCGGTCGGTGAAACGCGGCGGGCGGCCTTCCGCGTGCGCGGTCCGCGCCTCGCGGTAGTCGTCGCTGGAGAAGAGCCCGGTCTGGGCGACGAGCTCCGCGCGCGTGCCGCGCCGGACGGCGTCGGCCGAGAACTGGTCGACGAGCTGTTTCGCCAGCGCCAACGCGAGCGGCGGGCCGTCGGCGAGACGTCGCGCGAGGTCGAGCGCCGCTTCGTCCAGCTCCTCGGGCGGGACAACGATGTCGACGATCCCCCAAGCCTTCGCATCGTCCGCGCCGATCCGGTCGCCGGTCATGATCAGGAGCTTCGCGCGCGACGGCCCGGCGAGCATGGTCAGGAGCTGCGTTCCGCCGGTGTCGGGCAGGATCCCGAACCCGATCTCGGGGAAGCACATCTTCACGTCGCTCGCCGCGACCCGGATATCCGCGCGCAGCGCCAGCTCGAACGAACCGCCGAAGACGTATCCTTTCAGCGCGGCGATCACCGGCTTCGGCGTCTCGCTCAGGCGCAGCGCGTCGTCCTGCGCGCGCCGGACGAACTCGTAATCGGTCTCGCCCTTCGCGCGCTGCCCGAGCTCGGTGACGTCCCTCCCCGACGAGAACGAAGCCCCCTCACCGCGGATGAGGATGCAGCGCGCGTCCGGCTCGCCGATCGCCCAATCCAGCGCGCGGGTCCAAGCGTCCATCATCTCGTCGTTGAACGCGTTGTGCTTCTTCGGGCGATTCAAAGACAGAACGGCGACACGGTCGACGAGATCGCGGAGGACCGCCTCGCTCATCGTGGACTCGCGTCGACGCCGCGCCCGAGGTACGCCGACCGCAAGATGTTCGGGTCGTCCCGGAACGCCTGCGCCGGGCCGTCGGCGACGATGCGTCCTTTCTCCAGCACGTAGACGCGGTCGGCGAGCCGCAGAGCCAGTGGAACGAACTGCTCCACGAGCAGGATCGCGACGCCCTTGTCCCGGATGCGCGACAGCACGCCGAAGAGCTCTTGGACCACCCGCGGCGCCAGCCCGAGCGACAACTCGTCGACGAGTAGCAGGCGCGGCCCGGCGAGAAGCGCTTTCGCCAGCACCAGCATCTGCTGCTCGCCGCCCGAGAGCGAACCGGCGGGCCGGCCCGAAAGATCCGCGAGCCGCGGGAACGTCTCGCCCACCAGCGCCCGGTCGGCGTCCAGCTCCGGGCCGGGCTTCCGCGCATACGCCGCGACGGCCAGGTTCTCGCGCACGCTCAGGTCGGGGAAGATGGCGCGCCGTTCGGGGACCTGAACCAATCCCCGACGGACGATCTCGTACGGCTCGAGTCCGCGGAGATCCTCGCCGTCGAACACGACGCGCCCGCGCGATAGAACCACGCCCGAGATGGCGAGCAGTGTCGACGACTTGCCGGCGCCGTTCGCGCCGAGCAGCGCGACGACCTCGCCGGGCGCTACCTCGAGGCTGATCCCCTGGACCGCGCGCGCGGGACCGTAGGCGACCTCGAGGCCGTCGACGCCGAGCATCGGGTCAGGCAACCTCGTCCCCCAGATACGCAGAGATCACGCGCTCGTCCGAGCGAACCTCGTCCGGTGTTCCTTGCGCGAGCATCCAGCCGAAGTCCATGACGTAGATGTAATCCGAGATCTCCATGACCACCGTCATGTCGTGCTCGATAAGGAGCACCGGCGTCTCGAGGAGGTCGCGGATCCGCTTGATCATCCGGTTGAGATCCTCGGACTCGCGGGAATCGAGCCCTGCCGAGGGCTCGTCGAGCAGGAGGATCCGCGGCTCGATGCACAGGGCGCGCGCGATCTCCGCGATCCGCTGGATCCCATACGGGAGCGCGCGGCAGGGCATGTCGGCGAACTCCTCGAGCGCGACCGCTGCGATGACTTCGTTGGTCCGCTCGCGCGCGAGCTTGCGGTCGATGCGGGCGCCGAGCGATCCGGTCAGCGCCGCGAGGACACCGCTCCGGCCGCGGAGGTACTGCGCGACCTCGAGGTTGTCGCGAAGCGTCATCCGTCCGAACAGACGTCCGGCCTGGAACGTCCGAGCGAGCCCGCGTCGCGCGCGCTCGTGCGGCATCCCATCCAGTGGGCGCCCGTCGAGCAGCACGGTGCCGGCACTCGGCCGAACCACCCCGGCGATCGCGTTGAACAACGAGGTCTTGCCGGCGCCGTTGGGGCCGATCAGCGCGACGATCTCTCCATCGGACACCTGAAGGTGAGCGTCGGCCACGGCGCGTACGCCGCCGTACCGGACCTCGATGCCTCGCACCTCGAGGACCGGCGTGCCGCTGATCGTCTTGGTCATCGCGGCTTCCCGATCATCGCCGCGGTTGCCAGCCGCGGTGCGGCGCCGCGCCGGAACGCGAACCGGATGCGCGATCCCAGTCCGGCGAGCCCGGAGGGGGAAACGAGCAGCGTGAGAACGAGGCCGACCGCCGACACCAGCTGGACGCCGTCCTCGATGTGGAGCGGCCCCAGGAGCTCGGGCGAGAGCGCGTACATGCCGCCGGCTATCGCAGCGCCCCATGGCGACTCGATCCCGCCGATGACCGCGAGCGCCAAGAGGTTGAACGAAACCAGCGGGTGGTATTGGTCGATCGCAACGATCTGGAGCTTGTAGGCGAAGAGGCATCCGGCGAGGCCGGCGATCGCGCCCGACATCGAGAACGCTGTCAGCTTCTGCAGCGTGGTGCTGATGCCGAGCGCCGCGGCCCCCTCCTCGGAGTCGCGCACGCCGAACAGCGCACCGCCGGAGCGGAAGCGTCCGAGGTTGCGCACGGCGAGGAAGACCGCGGCGGCGACGGCAAGCAGGAAGTAGACGAACCGGTGCCCCTCGGTGAGATCGGCTCCGAACAGCGTCGGCGTCGGCAGGATCGAGCCGTCGAGCCCGCCGGTGAACGTGGTCCACTGGAACAACGTGTTGTAGGCCAGCACGCCGAACGCCAGCGTCATGATCGCGAGCAGCAGTCCCCGCAAGCGAAGCGCGGGAAGGCCGACGACGGCGGCGAACGGTACGAGGGCGATCGGCGTCAACGCGACGACCAACGGAAACGGAAGATCGGCTCGGGTCGCGAGGTTCGAGGCCACGAACCCGCCCATCCCGAAGAAAGCGGCTTGAGCCAGGGAGACCTGCCCGACCCAGCCGGTCAGCACCACGAGCGACAGGGCCAGGAGCGAGAAGATGATCCCGGTCTCCAGGAGCGACGTGTGGAACACGCCGAGGAACGGGATGATCGCGGCGACGGCAACGCCGGCCACGACGCCGTTCCGCAGCGATCCCCCGGCCCGCTTTACCGGCAGATCGCTGAGCGATGCGCTGGCCCCGGTGAGGAACCCTTTGCGCGCAAGGAGGGCGAAGAGCACGATCGCGAACGGCACCATCTCCGGGAGTCCGACCGCGCCGCTGTACCGGGACAGCACGCTCTCGACGACCCCGATCGCGATCCCGGCTCCGAAGGCCAGCGGGAAGCTGATCAGCCCGCCGACGACCGCGGCGGCGAACGGCTTGACGAGGAAGAAGACCGAGACCTGGAAGGTGTCGAGGAAGAGCAGCGGCGCCAGCAGGATCCCCGCGATGCCGGCCAGCACCGACCCCCAAGCCCACGAAAGCGTCTGCAGCCGATGAACGGGGATGCCGGCGAGATCCGCCGCCAGTCGATTCTGCGACGTCGCTCGGATGGCCGTGCCGATCTTCGTCCGGGTGAGCAGGAAGCCGCTGATGATCGCGATCGCTGCTGCGATGGCGATGATGGCGAACTGGTTGATGGTGATGTTGACGCCGCCGATCGAAAGGCGCTTCGTCGAGAAGAACGGCTCGACGAACCGGGTCTCCTTGCCGAACATCCGAGCGAGCGACCAGAGCAGAACACCGGAGATGCCCAGCGTCGCGATGACCTGGCTCAGGATCTGCTCGGGCCCGATCTTGCGCATGATCCGCTCGATGCCCACACCGAGGAGAGCGGCGACGGCGAGTGCCAGCGCGAGCGCGATCGCCGCGGGAACGCCGCGCATCGCCCAGAGCTCGTAGAAAACGAAGGCGGTCGCCGTGGCCACGGCGCCTTGTGCAAGGTTGAGCGCTCCGGTCGTGCGGTAGATGAGCACGATGCCGAGCGCTGCGAGCGCGTACATCCCACCGACCGGGATGCCGCTGATCGCGAGATCGAGCACGCGGTTTCCCTAGACGCCCGGCACCTCGCGCCTGTTCAGCGGAGGCGTTCCTCGATGAGGGATCGTCGCCGGGGCGCGATCACTCCGGCGAGCACGAGCAGACCCCCAACGGCGATCGCGCCGTAGAGGGCAGCGAAACTATCGAGTGACTTCGCGTCGCTCAGGACGAGCCTGCTGAGATCCACGACCCGAGATCCCGGCAGAGCGGCCGGCGGCTGCGCGATGACGCCGGACGGCGGCGTGAAAACGGAGCCACCAGAGTCGACGGGCGCGGGGACGAACGGCGCCGGAGCAACCGGCGGGATCGAGGGAAGCGCCGGCGGCAAGAATCCGGCAAGGAGCGTCGAGGAAGTCATCGCGCGACCGAGCACGATCTCGATCCTGTTCGCCTGCGGGGACGTGAAGATGATCTTCGGCCCGGTCGCGATCGCGACCGACCGTTCCGGACCGGGCTCGAGCGTGAGCGTGCTTGGGGCGATGAGCTCGATCCCCGCCTGGAGCAGGCCCTCCTCCAGTTGCTGGAGGTCGAGCGGAACGGCCTGGTCGGTGAGCTGGATCCCGTTCTCGGTGAGAGCGATCGGCATTCCGGCGATCGATCCTCCTTCAACCAGGACCGTCCCCCGGGCATCTCCCGCTCCGCCGTCGGCGGTCGCGGTCGACGTCAGCGTGATCGAATCGAAGGTGATCAACCCCGCGATGCTGACCGAGCGGAGGATCGTCGTTGCCTCCGTGACGGAACGTCCGGAGATCTTGGCGACCCGGATGCGGGACGTCGACGACTTGATGTAGGTCGCCGGCGCGGGCTCGATACGCGTCAGCGTGGTGAACGCGTCGAGGACGGGCCCTTCGGCCAGGTGGGCCTCCATCGTTCCCACCTCAACCTGATCCGTCGGCGTCGTGAGCGAGGCCTCGGCGTCCTTCGGCGGTTGTCCCGTGATCGACGCGCGCGCCCTCGAGAGGATGGAATCGTAGTCGACGTCGGGTCCCGGGGTCAGGGCGTTGACGGCCCCGGGGAGGTCGACGTACGGGCTATATGCGACGGCCGCGATGGCCCCGGAGGACCCGCTCCGGTCGACGTCCCCCGACGCGTATCCGAGGTAGAAGTCCGCCGTTCCAAGGGTCGCCCCCTCGAAGAACGTCGCATCATCGGAGTACCTGGCGAACACGCTGCTGGCCGACGCCGAGCCCGCCGCGATGCCGCTGGTGTCCACCTGGGCGAATCCCGTTACCGCGCCGGGCCCGGCCATGAGCATCAACGCGGCGCAGGCCGCGCACGCGGAGAGGCGTCGCAGCCTCATTGATCCTCGAGGGAAGCGGCGACCGGTTCCGCCACCGGTTCCTCGGCTCCGTCGCGGAGCCGCGGCAGCGAACCGCCATTGGCGTTGCGCCGGCGCGCAGCCGCGGCGGCGGAGAGCGACACTTTCAACTTGCTGTTCTCCGAGAGCGCGGAAACGAGGAGATCGATCGTGGACTCGAGTGTGCGCTGGCGATCGCCAAGCTCCTTGACCTCACGCTCGATGCGGCCTTGCCGGGTCATGTGGAGCAAGAACGCGCCGGTGGCGATCAAGGCGAGGCCGCCGATCCCGCCGCTCGCCAGATAGGGGATCTGCTCGACGACAGAGTCCTGAGCACGCAGGCCGACCCAGCCGCCGATGACGAAGCCGAAGCCGACTCCGATAAGGATGACGCCCGCCAGATCAAGGTTCCGACGGAAGTCCATGTCCCACCCCGCTCCCTGCAGTTCCGAGCGGCCGGCTCGGGACCGGCACAAAGTCAATTGTATAACTTATATAACTGTGAGCTTCAGCCCGTCAAGGCCCCGGCGCCCTTGCTCAGCCTACGGGCCGGGGGTGCGGAGGGGAACAGGCTGACCGAGCTGGATCCGAGCTAAAAGCGGTGATCCGGCCGAAGCACCGGCCCGAGGGCTAGGTGTAGAACTCAACGAGCTTCTTCGCGCCGTCCCCGTCGATGAACCACTGTCCGAGCGACTCCATGTGGCTACGCCAGTGTGCCTCGGCCTGCGCGGCGTTGCCCTTCTCGATCAGCTGCACGAGCTTCTCGTGGGACCGGTGCGCGCGGCGAACCTGCTCTGGCTGGGTCGGCGTGGTGGCCGCATCGCGCAGGAGCTGAGTGGTATGACGATCGATGATGTCCGCGATCATCGCGGCGAAGATCGCGAGGGTGTAGTTCCCGGCGAGCTCGACCACCTGCTCGTGGAACCGGGCGGCGGCGTGACCGAACGCCACGGGGTCGTCCATCGCCGCCGCCTCTTCGTCGAGCGCCTTGCGGATCGCCGCCAGCGCACGCTTGGACTTCTGGTTGGACAGCAACGCCGCTGCGGGGGGCTCGACGACCAGACGCGCTTGGAACACGTCGCCGAGCGTTGCGCCGCGCAACTGCAGGAGGAGCCCGGCGTACTGCGCGGCGACCTCTTCCCTGGGGATGCGGATGCGCGCGCCGCCGCGGGAGCCACGACGGATCGTGATCAGTGACTCGGCCTCGAGGACGCGGAACGCTTCGCGAAGGGTCGGTCTGGATATCCCGAACTGCTCCATCAGGGCGGTCTCGGGCGGGAGCGCATCGCCTTCCTTGAGCTCACCGCGAACGATCCGCCGGCGGAGCTCGGACGCGACGAGCTCGGCGGTCTTGGGGACGCGTACGCGTTCGTTGGTCACGAGACGCTCGGTAGCGTGCAATTCACCAACCGATTTGCTCATCGCACTCATTATACACAGTGCATTACTGCGCTTCGGGGGCGGAAACCTCGGCGGTTGCGGCCAGAAGCCGCGCCGCCCAGCTGCCTTCTTCGGTCGCTACGACGGCGATCCACGGAGCCGGCGGAAGCCGTCGCACAGCGGCAGGCCAGGAGCGATCGACGCGCGCGACGACGCGGATCCCGGTGGCGGCCGCCTCGCCGCCGGCCGCGAGGGCCGCCGCTCCGTCTGCCTCCTCCGGGTCGATCACCAGCGTCCGATCAGGATCGGCTGCCCGGACGGCGCGCTCCACGTCCTCGCGGGAGCGGCAGACGATCGCGCCGTCCGCGTCGAAGGGGCCGTCCGCCCATCCCGGTTGCTGCGCCTCCGCCAGGACCGGGATCCGCCGGTGGGAGTCGCAGTACGCAAGGAGCGTCTCGACGCGCGGGTCCGCGATGGGTGTGATACGAGGGACGATCCCGCGATAGACCTCCCCCGAGGAGCCGTCGATCGAGAGCTCGTCGCCCTCGGTAACCGTTGTTGCGCCGAATCGGGCCCCGGCGTCGCCGACCACGAGACCGGCCACGCCGCACACGGCCGGCCGGTCCATGCCGCGCGCGACGACGGCCGCATGGCTCGTCCGCCCGCCGTGCGCTGTGACGATCCCGCGCGCCGCGATCATGCCCGCGACGTCGTCCGGGCTCGTGAACGGCCGGACGAGGATGACGTCCGTGCCGTCGGCCGCGATCTCCTCGGCCCGCGATGGGGTGAGCGCCACGCGTCCGACCGCGGATCCCGGGGATGCGGGCACGCCGCGCCCGATGAGCTCGCGCGGCGCGTCGGGGTCGAGCACGGGCGCGCGCAGATGGAGCAAAGCTGAGGGGTGGATCCGCGTGATGGCCTCGGCCGGGTCGATGACGCCTTCTGCGATCATCTCGGTCGCGATCCGCACGGCGGCGACGCCGGTCCGCTGGCCGACGCGCGATTGGAGCACCCACAGCCGCCCCTGCTCGACGGTGAACTCGATCTCGCACATGTCGCGGTGGGCATGCTCCACGACGTCGAGGGCTCGCGTGAGCTCGACGAACGCTTCGGGGGCGATCGCCCTGCATTCGTCGAGGGACCCGACGTCGTGTTCGCCGGCGACGACGTCGTCGCCCTGCGCACCGGCGAGGAAGTCGCCGTACGGCGACCGGGCGCCGGTGGCCGGATCCCGGGTGAACGCGACGCCGGTTCCCGACCTCTCGCCGAGGTTGCCGAACACCATCGCCTGTACCACCACGGCGGTGCCGAGGTCGTCGTCGATGCCCGCGTACCGGCGGTACTTCTTCGCGCGCGGGCTCTCCCACGAGGAGAAGACCGCGGCGATCGCTTCGTCGAGCTGTGCGCGCGTGTCCTGCGGAAAGGGCTTCCCCGAGCGCTCTTCGATCAGCGTCAGCAAGGATCGCACCGACCGGCGGAGGCCGTCCGCGTCCCCGGGGGAGCCGGCGATAGCCTCACTCAAAGCCGCGGCCTCTATCCCGCGCACGGTCGCGCCGTATGCGACGAGGAGCCGGACGTAGCAATCCCAGGCGAAGCGCTCGTCGCCCGTCGCGCGAGCGAGGCCGTCGACGGTCGCGTCGCACAATCCAAGGTCCAGGATCGTGTCCATCATCCCCGGCATCGAAACCGGCGCGCCGGATCGCACGGAGACCAGCAGGGGAGCATCGGGATCACCGAGCCGGCGGCCGACCGCTCGTTCGACGTCTGCGAGGTGCGCGTCGACGGCGGCGCCGATCGCTTCCGGCAGACGACTCTCGTGAAGATATCGGCGGCAGACGTCGGTCGAGATGATGAAGCCGGGTGGGACCGACAGCCCGAGCCGCCTCATCTCGACGAGGCTCGCCCCTTTGCCGCCGAGCCGGGTGACGTCGCCGGGATCGGCGTCGTCGAACGAGACCACATCCGCGCGCGTCGTCGTGGCCATCAGAAGCTTCCCTCTTGCACGCGATCGCGCCCCAGGCTCTGGATGAGATCCTCGTGACATTCGAACCACACCGTGTGGAACGAGTCCACCGTCACGCCGGTGAAGAACCGTTCGTCGCCGGCGCGGAGCTGCTCCAGCGCGGACGTCAACCGGCGCTCGTACGAGCGGAACCGGGGAACCACCCCGGCGGCCGTGATCAAGATCGCGGCCGCCTCTCCGAGCAGCTCGGCGAGCTCCTCGATCGCTTCCCATCGGCCGGCCCGGTCGTCGGTCGCAAGCTGCTGCCACGACGTCGACAGTGCCTTCACCCGATCGTTGAGCCGAAGGAAGCCCTCGTAGATGGGCGTGAGCGATGAGACGATCTCCGGAGTGCGTTGGGCGGCCATCTCGTCGGCGTGGCGCGCGTGACCTTCGGGCGTCAGCGACCACCCGGTGAGCCGGGGCGTCTCGCGCAGGCGTACGAGGCCTTCCCCGGTCAAGCGATCGAGTTCCGCCTGCACGTCCCCGGAGGAGCGCTCGACGAGCTCGGCAAGGAAGTCGAGCGCGACGATCCCCTTGAGTCGCAGCGCGTGCAACACGTCGAGGGTCACGGCGTGAGCTCTCCGGTCGGTCGCACGACCACATGGTTGAGCGCGATGCGTTCCGGTCGGAAAAGTATGAACGTTACGATCTCGGCAAGCTCCTCGGGAGCCATCGGCGTATGCGTTCCGGTCACCGGCCTGGTGGCCGGCCGCCCTTCCTCCCGTACGGCTCGGTCGCGCAGCTCGGTGGCGATGTCGCCGGGTTCCAGCAGGCACACGCGGATCGACCGCGGCGCCAGCTCGAGACGCAGCGAATCCGCGATCGCGGCGACGCCCCGTTTCGCTGCGGAGTAGACGCCGGATATCTCGTGGGGACTCACGGCGGCGGTCGATCCGACGAGGAGGACGTCCCGTGGCCCCTCGTCTGCGAAGTGTGGGAGCGTGGCCCGGATCGTCGCGAGGACCCCGAACAGATCCACATCGAGGAGCTTCCGCCACGAGGCCGGGTCGCCGGTCGCGATGTGACCGACGAGCGCATGGCCTGCGTTCGCGACGACCGCGTCCAGCCCGCCGAACGCTGCGGCCGCTTTGGCGACGACATCGTTCAGTTCTTCATAGTTGGTCACATCGCAGGGGAGCGCCACCGCGTGCGCGCCGAGCTCCTCCGCCAGACCGTCGAGGCGTTCGGCGCGTCGTGCGATCATCGCAACGCGCCCGCCCGTCGAAACGATCGAGCGAGCGATCGCCGCACCGATCCCGCTCGAGGCACCCGTGACGACGACTCGCCGGCCAGCGAGGACGGCCGGCATGGCCGGATCCCTCATGGCGCGGCACCAGGCTCGTCGTTCAGCATCCCGGTGAGTTCTGCCACCGTCTTCAAGTATCCCTCGACCAGCTCGAAGAAGACGTCTCGCGCGGATCGGATCGCGTTCATCCGGCCGACGATCTGCCCGACCGGGGTTCCCGCCAGGTTGTCGTCCTTTGAACGCTGCATGCGTTGCTCGGCTTCCTCGAACAGGACGGCTTGCAACGGGGCCGGCAGCGTGCCGGGCGAGTCGGGGGATGCCCATGCCTCGGTCCACGGTGTGCGGAGCATCCGGATCGGCTTTCCCGACCACGAGCGCGAGCGGACGGTTTCGTTGCTCCGCGCGGCGAGAAGCTTCTGCACCAGCGCCGGCGGCGTGTCGCTCTCTCGCACCGTAAGCCACACCGAACCCGTCCAGACGCCGTGGGCTCCAAGCGCCATCGCGGCGGCCACCTGGCGGCCCGTTCCGATCCCCCCGGCCGCCAGCACCGGCGCGGGGTGAACCGCGTCGACGACCTCGGGGACGAGCACCATCGTGGAGATCTCGCCGGTGTGCCCGCCGGCCTCGGTGCCTTGCGCGATGATCACGTCGACGCCGTCGGCGACCTGCTTGACCGCGTGCGCCCCGGTGCCGACGAGCGCTCCGACCTTCATGCCACGCTCGTGCGCAAGGTCGACCACATCCTTCGGCGGAGGACCGAGCGCGTTGACGACCAGGCCGACCGGATGCGCGAGCGCGACCTCGAGTTGCGAGCGGGCTCCCTCGTGGGTCAGCCCGAGGAAGCGGCTGGCCGGTTCCTCGCCGGTTGGCAAGGGAGGGACGTCGTGTCGCTCGAGGAACTCCGCCACGAAACGGCGATGCCCCTCGGGGATCATCTTGTTGAGCTCTTCCGCCATCCGATCGAGCCCGACCCCCGCATCCACGTACGAGGCGGGCATGAGGACGTCCACGCCGTAGGGCTTGCCGCCGACGTGGGAATCGATCCAGCTCAGCTCGATCTCGAGCTGCTCAGGGGAGAACGCGGCCGCACCCAGAACGCCCATCCCGCCGGCGTTGGTGACGGCGGCGACGACATCTCGGCAATGGCTGAAGGCGAAGATCGGGAATTCGATCTCGAACAGGTCGCAGACGGAAGTTCGCATTATCCGCTCTCAGTTCGTTCCCGGCCCGAGTCGGGCGGCCGGGGAAGACGTCATGCGTGGATGCCGTGGAACAGCGGCCCGACCACGACCCACTTGCCACCCTTCACCTCGAGCGCGCGCACCAGATCGACGGGCATGTGCAGATACCCGGGATGGGCGTTCGGCTTGAAATTGAAGTCGGGAGAAACCCCGCCGGTCGAGAAGCTCACGCCCGATTCCAGGTATTTGACGAGCTGAGCCTGGGTCACGTTGGGGCCGAGGGCGCGCATCGCCGTGACGAAGAGATGCGCGCCGGTGCATCCGACGATCGTGAAGTACTGGGTGTTCGCGTCGGGGAAGAAGCGGTTCATCGCGGGGCCGCACAGCGCTTCGTACTCCGGCGAGTTGATCCCTGTGAACGGCGACACGCTGTGCAGGCCCTCGGCGAGCCCACCGAGCGCCTCGACGACCACCTTGTCGTCGGCGAGGTTCGCCGTCACGGAGACCAGCGGATCCCAATCCTGCTGGTTCATCGCCTGAACGCACTTCACGACACCGAGGTTGTCCGTCAGCATGAAGACGGTATCGGCGCCGCCGTTGCGGGTCCGCGCGTTGAGCACCTGAGGAGAGCAGTTGGCTCCTCCCGCTTGCAGCTCGCCCCGATACGTGACCGTTCCTCCGAGAGCCTCGAGCGCGCGGCTCGCCCCGTCCGCGCAGAGTCGCGCGGTGTCGATGTTGATGTAGAGCAGGGCGACCCGCTTCGAACCCCGGCGTTTCATCGCGTCCTGCATCTGACCTTGGACCTGCCGTTCGCACGGCGCGTAGGTGTTGTAGATCAGCTCTTCGTTGTACTCGCGTCCGTCGGTCCCCGTGCCCGGAACGGCAGGCGTCCCCGACTTCCGGATGTCGGGGAGCGCCGCGATCATCGTGAACGGGGAGAGGACGCCCGAGATCGCGAAGACCTTGTCCTGCTCGATGAGCTTCTGGATGAGTGCTCTTCCCTGCGCGGGGTCGAACTGATCGTCCTCGACGAGGAACTGGATCTTGGCGCCGTTGATGCCGCCGCGCTCGTTGATGTACGAGTAGTACGACGCCAGGCCCTCGTAGTACGAGCGTCCGATCGGCGCGATCGGGCCGGTCAGCGGGAACACGCCGCCGAGCTTGATCACGCCGCCCTGTACCGCGGTCTGGGTGCCGACCTTCGAGGGGGGAACCTGCGGGCCGGTGGCCGGCCCCGAGACGCCGGGGCCGCTGCTCGGGGCGATCGATGGACCGCCTCCTGCGGGCAGGGTCCCCACCGCAGTCGGCTGGGATCCAGGGCCGAAGGAGACGAATGCCTGGTCCGCAGTGGGCGGGTGGTACGTGCCGCCGCACGATGCGAGAGAGAGGACGCCCAGGAAGAGGAGCGCAGTTAGCCTCGACCGCTTCATCGGCGTCTCCTTCGTTCGCCCGGGCCGGGTCTCCTGCCGAGACCGTGGCCGTCGGCGGCAACGATGAGGATAAACGAGCCGTAAAGAAATAGTCAACCAGGTGAACTACTTCTGAACCAGGGGGCCGGGCGGCCCCTTGCTCGCCTTTGGGCTCACTGATTAAACTGATTCTCCCACCGGGGCAGCGCGCGAGCGGGAGGCGGCCATGGCGCAGAAACGACCGTTCATCGACCCTACGCCCGAGTCGGTGCGGGAGTTCATCGACGCGATCCCCTCGTACAAGGCGGACGCCGAGGACCCCACCTTCTGGCCCGACGACCGCCTGCGCGATCGCCAGGACGAGCTGCTTCGCCGTCAGGTGGGCTGGCTCGCCGAAGCGAGCCCGTTCTACCGCGAGCTCTTCGAGCGAGAGTCGATCGACGCTGCCGGCATCAAGACGGTCGACGACCTCGTCCATCTCCCCGTGACCACGAAGAAGGACCTCATGGGGAACCCGCAATCGTTCCGCATGAAGTTCCCGCAAGGAACCCTCTACGACCTCACCTACACGACCGTCTACACGACGGGCACGACGATGGGCTGGCCGACCCCGTACGAGTACACGACCCACGACTACTTCGGGATCCTGCAGGCGGGCATCCGGAACGCGAAGCTCAGCTACTACATCCCCGGCGACCTCTTCCTCACCGGTTTCCCGCTGAGCCCCCTTCCGCACGTCGCCGGTTTCGGGAACATGATCGCGAACGCGGCCGGGATCGCCTTCCTGCACGGGTTCACGGGGATCCCGCACGACGAGTTCCCGGTCCAGCGCTCCACCACCGCCCTCGTCGGCATGATCGAATCGCGGAGTCCCGAGATCCTCGCCGGGATCGGCAGCTTCCTTCGCCGGATGTTCGCCGATGCCGCCCGGAACGGCCGCGACCTGTCGTCGCTCGAGATCGTGATCGCGAGCGGCGAGGTGCTGACCAAAGGGATGCGCGACCACATGCACGCCAACCTCGCGCGCTGCGGCGCCAACAACGTGTTCATCACCGGCACGTACGGCTTCACCGAGGGAGGGCTCCCGTGGGGTCCGTGCTACGAAGGGGGCCCGTTGCATCCGGCCGCGCCGGACCAGGTGTTCCTCGAGATCCTCGACCCGGACACGCACGCACGAGTACCCGACGGTCAGCCCGGACTCGTCGCGCTGACGCATCTGAACCGGCGTGGGATGCCATTGTTGCGGTATCTGCTCGGGGATATCTCCGCGATCACGTTCGAGCGCTGCGAGCGGTGCGGGCGCGGCGGCGGATCGCTGCTCGTTTCGAGCGGCAGCGCGCACATCTCACGAACGTCGGAGCTGCTCAAGATCAAGGGAACGCTCGTCAATCCTCAGCTTGTTCACGATGTCGTCATGAACTCGCCGGGCGTCGTCGAGTATCAGATGATCGTCACCCTGGAAGACCTTTCGGACCCGTACTCGCAAGAAGTCGTGCGGCTGCGCCTGGGACTAGAGCCGAGCGTCGACCGCACCTCATGGGAGTCGTCGGACCTCGAGGAGCTCCGGAAGCGGCTGCTGATGGCCGTCGAGATGCGTCCGAAGGTCGAGATCCTCGACGACCTCTCGGAGATCTACGACCCCACTCGCGAGTTCAAGGCTCGCCGCATCATCGACGAACGCCCGAAGGGCGACTGAGCGCCGGCGTGGGCGTCCGGCGGCATCGCGAGGCCGTCCCCGTCATCGTCGGGGTCGGAGACCTCGCCGACCGCATCGCCGACGACGACCTCGCGAACGCCAAGGAACCGCTGACGCTTCTCGAGGAGGCGGCTCGGCTCGCGGCCGACGACGCCGGGCCGGCGCGCGCGCTGCTCGATGAGACCGACACGCTGCTCATCGTCAACGTCGCGGCGTGGGTGTACCGGGATCTGCCGGCGCTGCTCGCCGAGCGGCTCGGGGCCCGCCCGGCCCACCGGGTGCACACCGACTGGGGCGGGAACTGGCCGACGAAGCTCGTCGACCTGGCCGCCGCCCGCATCGCCGCCGGCGAGAGCACCGTCGCGCTGGTCTGCGCCGGCGACGTGTTCCGCTCGGTCGAGCGTTCGATGCGCACGGGCGTGGCGCTGCCCTGGACGCCGCCCGAGGACCAGCCGGTCCAGGCCCAGGACGTCATACCGCCGGTCGCCTTCCGCCACGGCCTTCAATGGCCGACGCAGATCTATCCGCTCTACGAGAACGCGTTCCGCGCCGCGCAAGGGATGAGCTTCGACGAGAGCCAGCGCTGGTCCGCGCAGATGTGGTCCGACATGTCGAAGATCGCCGCGAGCAACCCCGCCGCGTGGCATCCCACGCCCCGCGAGCCTGATCAGATCGCGACGCCGGCGCCGGACAACCGGATGATCGCCCATCCCTACACCAAGCTGATGAATGCCTACCTGCTCGTGAACCAGGCCGCGGCCGTCGTCGTCACCGACACCGGAACCGCGCGGCGGCTCGGGGTGCCCGAGAAGCGTTGGGTTTACCCGTGGGGCGGCGCCGGGGCAGACGACCCGATGGACGTCCTCCGACGAGTCTCGTACGACCGCGCGCCGGCGATGGAAGCGACGCTCGACGATGCGCTCTCCCTGACCGAGGGCGGCATCATGGACATCGACCTGCTCGAGCTCTACAGCTGCTTCCCGTGCGTTCCGAAGATGGCGTCGACGCATATGGGCCTGGATCGCGCGCGGCCGATGAGCGTCACCGGAGGCCTGACGTTCTTCGGCGGCGCGGGGAACGCCTACATGCTGCATGCGATGGCCGCGATGACGCGCGCGATGCGGCGCGGGGAGGGTTCCTCGGCGCTCCTCTACGGCCAGGGAGGCCTGGTGACGAAACATCACGCGCTGCTGATGGGGAACGAGCCGCCGGCTGAGGGTTATGCGGTCGGCGACGACGAAGCGCGACAACGCGCGATCGACGCGCTTCCGGCTCCGTCGCTCGCGCCCGAGCCGAACGGGCCCGGCTCGCTCGAGACGTACACGGTCGTGTACGGCCGGTCGGGGGAACCGGCCAGCGGGATCGTCGTCGGGCGTTTGCGCGGCGGCGAGCGCTTCGTCGCGAACACGCCGCCGGGCGATCGCGCGGCGCTCGAGGTTCTCATCCGGCCGGACGTCGAACCGATCGGGATCGAGGGCAAAGTGGAGACGAACACCGAGGGACAGACGACCTTCGACATCGTCTGAGCGTCGTTGCAGGGGAGCCGAGAGGGGAAGCATGACCGTTCGCAGGGAACGTCGGGGTCGCATCGAGATCGTCACGCTCGATCGTCCCGAGGCGCGGAACGCGATCGACGGCGATACGGCGTGGGCGCTGTCGGCGATCTTCGACGAGCTCGAGGCCGACGACGCCGTCTGGGCCGTTGTGATCACGGGAGCCGGAGATAAGGCCTTCTGCGCCGGCGTCGACCTCAAGGCGATCGCAACCGACGCGGAGCGGATCATCGGAGCTCCGGGCGGCTTCGCGGGGATCGGGCAGCGCTTCTTCCCGAAGCCGTTGATCGCCGCGGTCAACGGCCCGGCGCTCGCCGGCGGGTTCGAGATCGTGCTGTCCTGCGATCTCGCCGTCGCCGCCGAGCACGCGACGTTCGGCATCCCCGAGGTGAAGCGCGGCCTCATGGCCGCAGCCGGCGGCCTGATCCGGCTCGGCAAGCGGATCCCGCTCGCGATCGCGCTCGAGTTCGCGATGACCGCGGACCCGGTGGACGCGCAGCGGGCGCTCGCGCTCGGGCTCGTGAACCGGGTCGTGCCGGCGGATCGGGTGCTGGACGAAGCGATCGCGCTCGCGGAGCGGATCTGCGAGAACGCCCCTGTGGCCGTTCGGGTGTCGAAGCGACTCATGATCGAGTCGCTTGAGATGACCGAAGAGGAAGCGTGGAAGCGCAACTTCGAGCGGGCGGCTGAGGTCACCGCGACGCAGGACGTCTGGGAGGGCATCGCCGCGTTCGCCGAGAAGCGGGCGCCGGTTTGGACGGGGCGATGAAGACCCTTGTTGGCGGATCCGACTGGGTGGTTCAATCCGCTCGCTGACTGATAAGGGGGAACGATGGCCATTCGAGAGGCGATGCCGGCGGCGGCCTCCGATGCCGCTCAGAGCTTCCTGATCCCCGAGCGCTCCAAGCCCCATGGTCCGGTTACGGCCGCACGCCTTCGAAGAACCCTCACCGTTTACCTGGTCGTGGCGACTCTGGGCATGCTTCCTGTGGTCCTCGACGCGGCGGCGCGATGGAAAGCGTTCGGTCTCGGCTTCGTCATGCCGGGCGGCGGCTTCCTCTACACCGCCGATCCGCTCTTCGTCTTTCTGACGATCGTCGTCTTCGTCGTATCGCTCGTGGCGTGGTTCGGGACCGGAAACATCCTGGCCCCGCCGCTGGTGTGGCTCGGTGCGGCAGCGCTCGCGACCATGCGGACGGACGCTGGGACCTGGACCTGGGCCGAGCTCGGCGTCCCGGCGCTCGTAGCCGGCACGTTGCTTCTCGGGTTCATAGGGCAGCAGGCGGCGTTCCGCGCGGCGAGTCAGCGGCGGATCGAACGCAATCGCTACCTCGTCACGCTTGAGCCGATCCCCGAAGCCTCGGGGGCGACGCCGCCGCTTGGGTCGGAGCTCTCAGAAGAGGACCTCGCAGCGCAACGGTACTTGCTCGATCTCGCGCTGCAGCCGGTCGATCGGTTCGACGGCTTCACGTTCATCGATCAGTTCCAGACGGCGGCCGTGCGCTACCAGATCAACTTCGCACAGTACGCGCTCGCACTCGCGCAGTACACGCGCACCCCTGCGTTCCACGGTTACCTTTCGGAGGCGAACCGACGTCTGATCGCCAAGATGCAGGACCGCCGAGTCTGGAAGTATTGGCGACTCGAGAACATGTGGGGCAATCTCGACCTCGATCCCAACCCCATCCCGAAGGACAACATCATGCTGTCCGGCTACCTCGGGTTGATGATCGGCTTGTACGAGTCGAACACCGGAGACGACGCGTACGACGTCGCCGGGTCGGTGCGGTTCCGGTGGGACGACCGCCGCACGTTCGCGTACGACCACCATTCGATCAGCGGCGCCGTTTCGGAGAACTTCCGAAGCTCGCCGTTCGGGATGTTCCCGTGTGAGCCGAACTGGATCTACACCGGATGCAACGCGTTCGGGATCAACACGCTGCTGGTCCACGACCGCCTGCACGGCACCGACCACGCGGTCCAGGCGATCGACGGTTATCGCCACGCCGCGGACGTCGAGTTCCTAACGCCTGATGGGCGCGTGACGGCGATCCGGTCGAGCCGCCTCGGTGTGACCATCCCATCCCTCACCTCCACGATGGCCGACGCGGGGACCGCGCTGTTCCTGGCGGCGAGCCTCCCCGACGTCGCTCAGCGAACCTGGGCGCTGGTCCGCAGGGAGCTCGTGATGAACGGTCCGGACGGGCGAGTTCGTCTCGAGCTCCGTGGCTGGGACAAGATCGATGTCGGAAGCTACCGCCGTTCCGACGTTGCCCCGCACGCGATCGTCTCGGCCGCCGCCCGCGAGATGGGCGATGAGGAGACCTTCGCGGCGTTGAAAGACGCAATGGAGGTGAAGTTCGCGCCGGAGACCCGCGACGGCGTGCGCCGCTACGCGGGCGGCTCGCTCATCGCGAACGGGATGGCGCTCCTCGGGCGATTCGGCCGCGAAGGAGGCTTCCGCGACATGATCTCGCGCGGGTTGCCGGCCGCGTGGCGTGAAGGGCCCGTCCTCGCCGACGCCGGGTATCCGGACGTCCTTGTTGCGAGGGCCGTCACGGACGGCGTTGCCCTCGACGCGATCCTTTACCCCGGCAACGGTGGCGGCCGGAAGCGGCTGGGCATCGGCCGGCTGGATCCCGGCCGTTCGTACGCGGTACGTGGGGCGCTCCCATCCGAGGTCGTCGCGGACGGCGACGGCAAGGCGGTTCTCGAGGTCGATCTGGCCGGGCGCACCGAGGTACGCATCGCTCCGCGCTCCTGAAGCGCTCTTCGAGCGCCTTGGGGTAGGTCCGGATGAGCCCGGGCTCCATATCTGGCGTGCGCCCGGCCGCGTCAACCTGATCGGCGAGCACGTCGACTACACGGGCGGGACCGTGATTCCGTTCGCGTGCGATCTCGAGTCCGTGCTCGTCGCCGTCCCGCTGGAAGACGAGGTGATCGTCTCTTCCCTCGATCAACCCGGCGAGGTTCGGATCTCACTCGAGCATCCCGGCGACGCAGCCGTAGGGTGGGGCCGGTACGTCGCGGGCGTCGTCGAGGCGCTCCGGGAAGCCGGTCTGCGCGTGCGTGGCTTCCGCGGGGCGATCTGGTCGTCGATCCCCGCCGGTTCCGGGCTGTCGTCGTCCGCCGCGCTCGAGGCCGTTCTGGCGCTGGCTTTGCTCAACGGCGTCGCTCCGGCCGCCGAGGTGCTCCAGCGTGCCGAGCACCTCGCGGTCGGCGTGCCGTGTGGGATCATGGATCAGGTCGCCGTGCTGCACGGCCGACAGGGACACGCACTCGCGATCGACTGTGCGGCGATGACCTGGCAGACGCTGCCGCTCCCGCCCGTCGGGTTCGTGGTCGTAGACACAGACACGCGACGTCGGCTCGAAGACGGGCGGTACGCCGCTCGACGCATCGAGGCGGAAGACGCGATCGCCGGACGTGATACCACAGATCGCGGGGAACGCCGGCTGCGGCACCTCAGGACCGAGAACGATCGCGTCCGGTTGTTCCTCGACGCGATCACGCGCGGCGACGTCGAGGCGATGGGGGACTTGATCAACGCTACGCACCGTTCGCTCCGCGACGATTTCGAGGTCTCCTCGCCGCGGCTCGATAGGACCGTCGAGGCGGCACGCAACCAGACGGATTGTCTCGGCGCCCGTCTCGTCGGCGCAGGATTTGCCGGCTTCGTCCTGGCGCTGGTCCGCGCGGGGTCCGAGGCCGACTTCGCACGGCAGGTCGAGGAGCGGGCACCCGGCGTTCGCGCGAGGCCGGTCGTCGCAGTCGACGGAGCGGGCGAGGTTGCTCTCTAGCCTGGATCGCGGCGGATCCCGACCGTCATCGGTGCAGGATCGCGGTTGGCCCACGCGTAGTAAGGGATCGCCGTGAGCTCGAATGCACTGCTCGTACGAGACCCGGACCTGCGGCGTCAATCTTGGTCCTGGACGGGGGCGATCACTCCGTGCTTATCTTGCGTTGATGGTCTGCTGTCTGATCGGCGCGTTCCTCCTTGGAATAGTGTTTCGTGCGGCCCGATGGACCGGGCGGTCCGTGAAAGCATTGTTCGGCGGCAAGCCGTCCGCCGACATCGCTCCTGCGGTGCCCACTCCGGTTTATGAGCTCCCCGATTACCTCAGGAGCTCTTTCGACGAGGCGATGGTCGATCGGCGGGTACGCGAGCCCGTCTGACCCGAATCAGCCGCGCGGCTCGCCGCGCGGAAGTAGCAGCCATCCCATGAGTGCGATCGCCTCGCCGAGCACATGGAAGATCACATCCCAGAGATCGTGCGGACGCCACTCCTGCGCGAGCGTCCGGAACACATGAACCTCGAGCTCGCCGACTAATGAGGACCACTGCGCCGGCGACCGCGATCGACGCACCGGCCGCGCGCCGCCAGCTCCACGCCCGGGTTCGCCATCGGCCCATCAACGCGTAGACGGACACGCTCAGAGCGATCGCCGCCCACGGGCCGACCGTCAACATGTCTTCGCGGAGCGACGCGCGCGGCGCGTTTGGGATCACGGAGAGGCGCCCCCATCGTTCGAACGCAGCGATCAGCACACGGTGAAGCAGGCCACCCAACCCCAACCCGAAGATCGCGGCGCACGCGATGAGACCGGCGTCGTTCCCAAGTCGCGCGGCCGTCTCCCAGCGCGTCCGCCTAACGAGACCAACTTGCATGAGCCGACTCAGCCGCGTGAGGCGAACTGAGCGTCGGGACCGTCGAGCGTGATGACGGAAGGTTCGGAGCGAAACATCGGTACGAGGAACTCACGCAGGAATGCACGGAGTTGATCGTCGTCGCGTTCGACGGGCGCGTTCACGGTCATCAGCGAGAGCGTTATGCGCACGAGCCACTCGCTCGTGTCCTCTAGTTTGAGATCGGTCCGGATCTCACCCCGGTGCTGGCCATCCTCGAAGAACGGCCGCAACGTCTCCGATGTCAGGGCGTAGAACGCGGGCGAGGTCATGACGATATTCGCCGTCTCCCCGACAGTTTCGGGCGAGAAGAGGAACCTGAGATGGATCCCATCGCGCACGGACCGTACCGCGAAGACGATCGATGAGATTACGGCCTCCGGGAACGTGGACTCCTCGCGCATCGCTGCGGCGATCTCCCCGGACAGCTCTTGCACCTCTCGCATGAAGACGCCGAGTATCAGCTCGTCGCGCCCGCCGCGGAAGTACCGGTAAACCGTCGTTCGTGATACGTGGGCAGTGGTCGCCACGTCGTCCACCGTGGTCTTCAGCACGCCGAACCGCTCGAAGCAAGAGGCGGCCGCATCGAGGAGCCGGTCGCGTGCGATGTCGTCGTCGGCCGGGGCGCGGCCGTCCCACGGGGTCTTTCTATTCTCCGCAGCCAGCCTCGCCGCGTGCCGGTGCTCGCTCTTCACCCGTGCGCTCCCTCTCGTCGGTTTGGCACATCATGCCCCGCTCTTGACTTTCGCCCTATCCGGTGCCTATTTTAACTCAATCTAGTACATGTATCAAGATTTGTAACATGTCGCGGGCCGGGATATCGGTTCATGCGACCCAAAGGGGGCGGGCTATGGGAACCACTGCCGTTGCCACGGAACGACCGCGGACGCTCGCTCTCCCGCCCCGCGCCCGACCGATGGGGCCCGTCACCGCCAGGCTCGCGCGCCGGACGTTCGTCATCTTCGGCGTCCCGATGATCACTGCGATCGCGCTCCTCCTCGCGACCGAGTCGCCCCGGCTGCATGCGCTGGCGCACGGCCTGCTCTTCCCGGGCGGGGGGTTCCTGTACTCGTCTGACCCGACGTTCTTCGCCGTTGCCTTTGTGGTGTTCATCGTGGCGTTCGTCGCGTGGTTCATCATCGGCATGATGTTCGCCCCGTTCCTCGTCTGGTGGGCGGCAGCCGTCCTCGCTGCGATCCGCACGCCGAGCACCGTCTGGACGGGCGTCGACATCGGTCTTCCGGCCGGTCTCGGTGCCGTGATCCTTCTGAGCTTCGTCACCCAGCGTGCCTCGTTCCGTCGCTCCCAACGGCGCGCCGACGTGCTCAACACCAAACTCGCGACGATCGAGTACCGGCCGCCGACCGGGCCGACGTCGCGGGAGATCCTGGAACATTCGGAGGTCGATCTGGCTCACCACCGCTATCTGTTGAACCTGGCGCTCCAGCCGGTCGATCGGTTCGACGGTTTCGAGTGGGTGGACCAGTTCCGCGAGGCCGCGGTTCGCTATCAGCTGAACTACGGCGGCTGGGGCCTCGCCCTCGGCCAGTACACCCGGACTCCCGCCTTCACCGGCTACGTGGCAGAAGCGCAGCGCCGTCTGATCGAGAAGATGAGCGATCGCAGGGTCTGGCAGTACTGGAAGTGGGAGAACCTGTGGGGGAACTTCTCCACCGACGTCGACCCGATGGCGCGCGACAACATCATGCTTTCGGGTTATTACGGCTTGCAGATCGCCGCGTACGAGACGACCAACGGTGACCACCGATACGATCAGGCCGCCTGCCTTCCCTTCCGGTGGAACGACAAGAAGACCTTCGCGTACGACCATCCCGCGGTGGCGAAGGCCGTGCACCACAACTTCTCGCAGTCGACGTACTGCATGTTCCCATGCGAGCCCAACTGGGTGTACCCGCTGTGCAACATGATCGCGATGGGCGGCCTCATCGCTCACGACCGGCTCCACGGGACTGGGTACGCCGAAGATGTGCGGGACGCGTTCGACCACGCCGCGCGCGTCGAGTTCTCCACAGTCGACGGCCGGCCCTTGTCCACGCGTTCGTCTCGGATCGGTATCACGGTGCCGGGGATCACGAACTCGACGACGAACATCGCCGGGTTCACGTTCTGGCTGAGCCCGCTGGTCAACGACATCGCGGTGCGGAACTGGGTCCTGGCGCGCGACAACGCCTTCACCCTGGATCGCGACGGTCTGGCGGTTATGAAGTTCCTAAGCCCTGCCGACCGGCTCGACGTCGGGAACTACAAGCCCTCGATCGGATATCTGGTCTACGCGTTCGGGATCGCCGCCGCCCGCGAGATGGGCGACGACGAGATGGCCGACGGGCTGCAGCGGTCGCTCGACGTGCAAGGGCCGGCCGCGTCGGTCGAGGGTGGAGCGCTTCGCTATCCCGGCTCGAACGCGGCCAACGTGATGCTCTCGCCGGGCCGCTTCGGCGGGCGCCGGGCGTGGCACGACCTCATCAACTACGGCACCCCCGAAGTCATCGCACGGGGGCCGGTGCTAGCGGACGCTCCCTACCCGCAGGTGCTCGTAGCCATGGCCGTCACCGACGGTTCGTCGATCGATTTGGTGCTGCGGCCGGGCGACGGCGCGGGCCGGCAGCCGCTGCTGTTCGAGCGGCTCGCTCCCTCCAAAACCTACGCGGTTGTGGGCGGCGTCGAGGATCGTGTGACGGCCGACGCGGAAGGGCGCGCCGCGATCCGGATCGACCTCGATGGTCGGAAGGAGGTCCGGCTCACCCCGATGAACTGAACGGGACGGATCGACGCAGAGAAGGAGTTCGCGATGGCGCTCTTCAAGAACGAGCAAGAGGTCTACAAGTACCTTGCGCAGATCTTCAAGGTTGCGATGGAGGATCCGGAACTGGCCGAGAAGACCAAGGGGTCGGGCCTGATCGTCCGGATCGAATACACCGATCCGGACTCGACGATCGGCGTCGTGTTCGACGAGGGTGGCCTCTTCCTCGGTGCCGCGCAGCTCCCCGCCGACTTCAAGCCCAACATGGAGCTGAAGATGTCCGCCGATGACGGACACAGGTTCTGGCTCGGCAAGCTCAACATGACCGCGGCGATGGCCCGCGGGAAGGTTCGGGTCAAGGGCTCGGTCCCGAAGATGCTGAAGCTCATGCCGCTCGCGAAACCGCTTCGGGCGCGCTACGAGAAGATCCTTGCGAACGACGGACGGCAGGATCTGATCAACGTCTAGACAAGCGAGGAGGGTAATCAGCGATGCGCGCGGTTCACTTCATCGGCGAGAGAGACTTCCGGGTCGACGACGCCCCGAAACCAACGATCGAGGAGCCGACCGACGCGATCCTGCGCGTCACGACGTCGGCGATCTGTGGGACCGACCTCCACATCTACCACGACAAGGCGCCGGGAGCGGAGCCGGGGATGATCGTGGGTCACGAGTTCGTCGGCGTCGTCGAGGACGTTGGCGATGCGGTGCGCGAGATCGAGGTCGGCGCTCGGTGTGTCGCCGCGATGTACACGGCGTGCGGGCGGTGCGCGTCTTGCTTGAGCGGGAACCACCGCGGATGTCCGGCATTCATGATGTTCGGGATGGGCCCGATGGCCGGCGATCTTCCCGGCGGGCAGGCCGAGTACGTGCGCGTCCCGATGGCCGAGATGACGCTCGCGCCGATCCCCGATGGACTCAGCGACGAGGACGTGCTCTTCGTGAGCGACATCCTCTCCACGGCCTACAGCGGGTTGAAGGCTGGGGCGCTGCGGCCGGGTGAGTCGGTGGCCGTCGTGGGTGCCGGGCCGCTCGGTCAGCTCGCGATCGCCTGCGCGCCGCTGCTCGGGGCGGCGAAGGTGTTCGCGATCGATCTCGTCGAGGAGAGGCTGAAGCAAGCCGCCGAGCTCGGCGCGATCCCAATCGACGTGCGTGAGGGCGATCCCCTCGACGCGGTGTTCGACTCGACGAACAACCAAGGTGCGGATCTCGTGATCGAGGCGGTCGGTTCGGAGCCGTCGCTGCAGACCGCGTTCGCGCTGCCTCGCGTCGGGGGACGGATCGTCCTTCTCGGCGTGCTGGTGGACGAGGAGTTTCCCGTGAGCGCCGGCGAGACGTTCTTGCGCGGCCTGTCGATCTCGGCCGTGATCGGGAACCCGTTCGCGTACCGGCCGGAGCTGATGCGACTAATCGAGGCGGGTCGCCTCACGCCTGGGCGGCTGGTGTCGCACACGATGCCGTTGGAGGACGCCGCGAAGGCATACGAGATGTTCGACGCCAAGGAGGCAACGAAGGTGGTGCTCAAGCCCTGAGGGACGCTCGCGGTCCCCGCGCGAGGGCGAGTGTCGCCCTCCTCGTTCTCCTCGCCCTTATCGCGCTCGCACCGGTCGACGCGCTCGCCGAGGAACCACCGTCGGGGCCCGCGGGCGTGCTGTTCGAGCAGATCCACGGCGCCTTGCAGCCGCTCGCACCCGCCGCCGCGCAGGTTGGCGAGGCGATCGCGACGCTCAACGACGCGCTCGTGCAGGCCGTGCTTACGGCCGGATCGCAGTCGGAGAGTCTGGCCCCGGTGATCGCCCAAGCGGCGGAGGCCCTCGCGACGTTCCGCGTTTCGGCCGGGTCGGCGATCGCAGCCGCAGGGCCGGGATTGGATCTCCTGGCGACGGGCGGCGACACGGTTGCCGGCGAGATCGCGGTAGTCACTAACACGCTCGACGCCGCGATCAGGGAACGAGCCGACTCGCTCGAGCAGCTCTACTCCTCGTTCGGCCCCACCTTGTCGGTGATGTGCGAAGCCAACGCGCAGGCGCCGCTGCTCATCGGGCTGCTCCCGTACGGGTACGCATTCGGCGGCGTATTCGCTCCACTCGACTCGGCATGCGCCGGCGTGCCGCCCCCGCCCGCGCCGCCGACGGATCAGCTTGCCCCGTTGCTCACCCAGTACGCGGATGTCATGGCAGGAACGGGCTTCGCTCTTGAGCCGTTGGCCGGCGTGCTGCAGCCTGCCTTCGAGCCGGCGTGCACCGTCTTCGTGTTCGTCCAGACGGCGAGCGTGTTCGTCACGCTGCCGATCGCGACGAGCCCGTTCGTCGAGCCCGCGCTCTCGGCCGCGTGCGGCCTCGGGGGGGGTTCGAGCCCGGTAAGCCCCGCGTTGGTTTTCGTAACCGTGGCCGCTCAACCATTCGTGCCGCTGATCGAGGACGCGGCCGGCTCGGTCTCGGTCCTCGTCCCCGCGGTCGAGCCGTTCCGACCGCTCCTCGACCCCGCGGTCGTCGGCGCGTGTGACACGCTGCCTGCGGCCGGGCAGCTCGGCCCGCTCCTGCCCTTCCCGGTCCCCGTCGAGCCGACAGTGTTCCTCGAGGCGACCGGCGTTCTCCTGTGTGCGGCGGCCGAGCTCCCGGTCGGCGACGGACCAAGCACCCCGAGCGCCGGCCCACCCGCCACAACGGTCCCCGGGACGCCGTTCGTGCCCGGAGCACCGTTCTCTCCAGAGATCCCCTCTTTCGTCGGGCCGACGTCCGGCCCGGTGCCGGTCCCGCCCGGCGCCATCGCCGCGCCATCCGGGATCACCACCATCACTTCTCCGATCGGTGGTCTGTCGCCCCGTCTGTGGGCTCCGCTGATCCCCGTTGCGCTGCTCGTCGCCTGGCTCATCGGCTGGATCCGATGGAATCGCGCGATGTCGCGCCTCGGAGCGGTGAGCTGATGGGCGTGGCGCGGAAGAGGTTGACCTTCGCGCTCGTCGTTTCCCTGGCCGTCGTCACCGGCTGCGCGGTGGAGACGCCGAGGAACGGTTTCACGCTGAGCGCTCAACAGGGAGGGAACAACCTTGGGCCGGGCACCGGGATCCCCGGCGGGCCGACCGGCGGGACACCGACACCAGGAAGCCTCATCGCGGGCGGGACGCAAGGGCCGGGCGGAACGGGCGGCACCGGCGGCACGAGCGGAGGCGGCGACCAAGGGATCGGCGGCGGAGGTGGTACCGGGAGCAACTCCAGCGTCGGCGTAACCGCGACGACGATCACGGTCAGCATCATCGGCTCGTTCAGCGGCGTGTACGGCCCGCCGACCAACGTCGCCTATCGCGGGATGGAGACGTGGGTCGAAGACGTCAACCAGCGTGGAGGCATCCACGGCCGCAAGGTGATCGTGAAGAAGGTTTCGAATGAGAACAGCCCGGAGGGCGGGATCGCGGCGTGTAAAACCGTGCAATCGAACGGGTCTTTCTTGGCGATCAGCTCGGGCAGCACCTACTACACGTCGATCGACTGCCTCGACAAGGCCGGATTCCCGACCGTGTATTCGGGCGGACTGCGGGCGATCAGTGGCGGCTGGCGCAACTCGTATGAAAGCGCGACGAGCTGGGATCAAGGAGCGACGTCGCTGCCCAGTCTGATCCGTAAACAGGGCGACGGCGGCGAGAAGATGGGCGTCCTCTACATCCACGACACCGCCGCGCTCGAGGAAGCCGCGAAGGCCTTCATCGCTCGCGCGAAAGCCGACGGGATGAACTGTTGCGTGGTGGAGAGCGCCGAACCGAACGCCCAGTCGTTCACCCCGCAGCTACTCCGCCTGAAGAATGCTCAGGTGAAGGTCGTCGCCCTGTCGGCGATCCTCGAAGCGGTCGGGATCCTGCGAGACGCGCAAGCGATCAACTTCGAGCCGCAGTGGGCGTCGATGTACGGCCTGACCCTCGACATCGTCTCCAGCGTCGCGCGCGACTTGGCCGCCGGCGCGTACTGGGTACGGCCGTACGCTGCCGTCGACACACCGTCGTTCGCTGCCTTCAACGCCAAGGCGGAGCAGTACGGCAAGGGCGGTCCGCTGCCGGCGGAGCGATTCCTCTTCTACGCGAACGGTCTCGTCCTCGAACGCGTCCTCCTCGCCGCCGGCGCCCATCCGACGAGAGGGACGATGATCAAAGGGATCGAGTCCACCAAGAACTTCGCGACCGGTGCCTTCCCGACGCTCACCTGGGCGCCCGGCCGTAACTACGGAACGAACGCCGTGTTCCCGGTGATCTGCTGCCGGACTTCGGACTGGACCTGGCAGAGCCTCGGCCCGCCGGCCGAGCAGTTCTAGGAGCCGCGATGTCGACGGCGATCCTGAACGGGGCGTTCGTCGGCATGATCTACGGGATCTTCGCCGTCGGCTTGGTCGTCGTCTATCGATCGACTCGGGTGGTGAACTTCGCGCACGGCGAGATCGGCATGCTCGGCGCGTTCGTGTTCTCAGAGCTGTGGTTCGACAACGGGCATCCGCTTGCACTTGCGCTCGTCGTGGGGGTCGCGGTGTCGGTCGGGCTGGGGGCAGTGACCGAGTGGCTCGTCGTTCGTCCTCTTCGCGATCAGCCGCGGGTGACGCTCCTGGTCGCGACGTTCGGGCTCGCCGGCTTGCTGCTCGTCTTCGCGAGCCGCCGCTACGGCGTCCAACCCCGGTTCATCGATCCCATCGTCGGCGGTGAGGGGCCGCACCTTCTTGGGCTCACGATCAAGCCGACCCAGCTCTTGATCGTGCTCACGGCGATCGTCGTCTTGCTGGGGCTGACCTTGCTCTACAACCGCACGTCGTTCGGGGTCCGGATGCGAGCGACGGCCATCGACCCGTACGCGGCGGGTCAGATCGGAATCAATACGAACGCCGTGTCGATTGCCTCGTGGGCGCTCGCCGGGGCCCTCTCCGGGATCTCAGCGATCCTGGTCTCCTCGCTCGTCGTCTTCCACGTGTTCTTCATGACCGCGCTGCTCGTCCGCGGACTCGCGGCTGCTCTCCTCGGCGGACTGACGAATATACACGGCGCCTTCGGCGCCGGCGTGCT
This sequence comes from Actinomycetota bacterium, assembly GCA_040905475.1. Taxonomy (NCBI): domain Bacteria; kingdom Bacillati; phylum Actinomycetota; species Actinomycetota bacterium. The sequence goes on along the minus strand of JBBDRM010000071.1, from coordinate 7,030 downwards.
GCTCGGCGTCTCAGAGGGCGTCCTCGGCTACACGGTCAGCACCCCCGGTCTCACCGAGTTGACGATCGCCGGTCTCATCATGGTCGTGTTGCTCGTTCGCCCCACTGGACTGTTGCGGACGGAGTACTGATGGCAGCCCTATTCGGGGTCACCGTCGCCGTCGCCCTCCTCGCGCTCGGCGGAGCCGCTTTGTGGAAGCCGGCGTTGCTCCGAGGCTCGAGCACGGCGGCCGTTCCGGTCTGGCGGACGCCGCTCGGTACCGCCGCTGCCACCGAGGCCTTTCGGCCCATCGTGTACGTCGCCGGAGCCGCGGCTCTTGTGCTCATGCCTCCCATGATGTCGGAGTCGTCCGTGTTCAAGCTCGGCCTCGTTCTGATCTTCGCGATCGCGGCAATGGGGCTCCACGTGCTGGTGAACTGGACGGGAGAGCTGTCGCTCGGACACGCGGGGATCGTCGGGCTCCCCGCGTTCGTTCTGGCGCAGATCAGCTTCCACGGTCGCATCTCGCCGATCGTCCTTATCCCCGTCGCGATCGCGGTTGGCGCGCTCTCGGGTGCCGTTATCGCGCTTCCGGCCTTCCGTGCGCGCGGCCTCTACGTGGCGATCGTCACGCTCGCGAGCGGGATCGCAATCGATCGGTTCTTCTTCACGCGCCCGTGGATCGTGGGCGACGGCAGCGTCCGCGTGAGCGACGCAACGCTGGGTCCGATCGCCTTCGACGACAGTCGCTCCCTCTATCCCGTGCTCGCGATCCTCTTCACGTTCACGGTGCTGGCGATGCGCGCGCTCCATCGTTCGAAGGTCGCGCGGTCGTTCCTATGGATCCGCACCAATCGAGATGCGGCGGCCGCGTTCGGTGTGCCGGTCGACCGATACCGCATCGGCGCGTACGCGATCGCGGGAGCGCTCGCCGGCCTTGCCGGAGGACTGACGTCGATCTGGCTCTCGCTCGTCGTCGCGCAGACGTTTCCGCTCACGCTCGGGTTCGACTATCTGGTTGCCGTCGTGCTCGCGGGAGCTGGCTCGGTCGGCGGCGTCCTCGTTGCCGCCGCTTTGCTCCAAGGGCTTCCGTATCTCGTATCCGATCTCGGGCCGGCGGTCGCATACGGAGGACCGATCGGTCTGCTGTTCATGCTCACGAGACACCCGGCCGGACTCAACGGCGTAGGGAGGCAGATGATGCGAAAGCTCCGAGTTCTTTCCGGCGGCGAGCAGGCGGCGTCCGGAGACGGATCAGGTACCGAGGAGCAAGGCCGTCCACGCGGGCAGGGAAAGCTCTCCGTCTCGCTCGTGATCGGGGCGTTGCTCATCGGCGAAGGCGCGGTGGCCATCGGGCTCGGGTGGTACTACTCGGGTAACACCGACCAGGTATGGATCCAGATCCAGCATCTGATCTCCGGCGCTCTCGGTGGTCTCGCGCTCATCATCGTCGGCGTCTGCTTTGTGCTCCGGGATGCGATCGCGCGCGCCGAGGTTCGTATGGCGGACCGTATCGGCGCCGCCGTAGCCGAGGCGCTGGAAACCCGCGACGCCCCCGTCCGCCGTCCGGCCACCGGCACAGGGAGCTCGCGTGACTGATCTCCTGGTCACGGAGGACGTCACCGTCCACTTCGACGGCCTGGCCGCCGTCGACTGCGTGTCGCTCACGGTGCCGGAAGGCAAGATCGTGGGCCTGATCGGGCCGAACGGGGCGGGCAAGTCGACGCTCTTCAACGCGGTATCGGGCCTGCAGCCGCTGGACGGCGGGCGGGTGTTCCTCCGTGGCCGGGACGTCACCGGCTTGCAGCCGCACGAGCGAGCACGGCTGGGCGCTGGTCGGAGCTTCCAGAACCTCGGCCTGATGATGGACCAAACGGTCGAGACGAACGTCATGGCGGGTCAGTTCCTTAGGACGGGGTACGGATTCCTCGACCCGATGCTCCGGCCGTGGAGATGGGCGCGCGAAGAAAGGCGGGTCCGAGAACGCGTCGGAGAAACGCTGGACCGCTTTGGCCTCGCCGCGCATCGGCACGAGGTCGTGCGCGGCCTCTCGTTCGGCATCGCGCGGTTCGTGGAGCTCGCCGGCGTCCTCACGCTGGCGCCCGCGATCATGCTGCTCGACGAGCCAACGACCGGGCTCGACCCTGCCGAGACGGCCAGACTCGTCACGACTCTCGCCGGACTACGCGGAGAAGGGCGAACGATCCTGGTCGTCGCTCACAACGTCGGCTTCGTGATGGAGCTCTGCGACTGGGTGTACGTCCTTGCGAGCGGACGTATCGTCGCGCAAGGCCCGCCGGAAGAGATCCAGCGCGACCCCGTGGTTATCGAGGTCTATCTGGGAGCGTCGCCGGTATGAGCGCATCGCTCCGCGCGTCGGGCATCACCACCGGCTACGTCGATGCGCCGATCCTGTCCGACGTCTCGATCGAGGTCGGCCGCGCCGAGGTCGTAGGCATCCTGGGAGCCAACGGCGCTGGCAAGACGACGCTCCTCCGCGCGCTCGCGGGGACGCTCCCATGCTGGAGAGGATCCGTTGCCCTCGCGGACGTGGACGTCACGCGTTCCCCGCCCTGGCGGCGCGTCGGTCTCGGGCTGGCGCACGTCCTGGAGGGGCGGCACGTATTCGGACCGATGACCGTGGCGGAGAACCTCGATGCGGCAGCGTTGGCCGGCCGTGCGAACGGCGCCAACCGCGAAGAGGTTCTCTCGCTGTTCCCGGTGCTCGGGGAGCGATTGCGGCAGCGCGCCGGAAGCCTGTCCGGCGGCGAGCAGCAGATGCTCGCGATCGGGCGGGCCCTGATGTGCGGCCCGACCGTGCTCATGGTCGACGAGATGTCGGACGGGCTCTCCCCGCTGATGACGCAAGAGCTCCTCGCGGGTCTCCGGCGCTTCAACCGCGAGCGCGGCGTCGCGCTCCTGCTCGTCGAGCAGAGCCCGCATCTCATCGCCGAAGTCGTCGACCGCGTCTACTTGCTCGAGCACGGCCGCGTCGCGGCGTCTGGAACGATCGACGGCGTCGGCGGAGCCGGCGCGATCACCGAGCTGTACTTGGGGGTGAAGGCATGACGTCCGATAACTCATGGGAGATCGTGACCGACCCGCTCGACGATCTCCCCACCGAACCGCGTTCGATTCCCATGTGGAGCGAGACGTACCTCTGGTGCGCGTTCGACCCCGTCCGCCAGATCGGCGTGTACATGCATCAAGGGACTACCTTCTTCGACTCGACCGTGTGGCGGAGCACGATCGCATGCTCGCTGCCCGACGGCAGGGTGCTCATGGCGAAGCACTACGGCCGGCCGGCGCGTCCGCGCTCTACCGGATGCGAAGTCCTGGGCATGACGTGGGAAGAGCCGCTGAAGCGCTGGACGCTTCGCCTCGACGGCGCGTGCCGTCTCGTGACCCGCGAGGAGAACCGCACCCGGCTCGCAACCGACGGAGTGCCGTCGGGCGCGAGGATCGAGCTCACCTTCGAAGCCACGACCGATCTCCTCAACCACCGATCGGTTCACTGGGGCAACCTCCACCACAATCAGCACTGCCGGGTGCGCGGACGGCTGAACGTCGCCGGAGAGGAGTTCGACTTCGAAGGCCCCGGCTACAAGGATCACAGCCGAGGGCCGCGTGACCTCAGCGAGTACGTCGGGAGCGACTTCTGCTGGGCCGAGTTCCCGAACGGAAAGACGTTCGTGGCGGCCGACATCTTCTTCGAGACGTCCGCCTATGACAAGCGTTACTGCTTCGTGTGGTCCGACGGCGCGTTCCAGCCGGCCGACATCGTGTCGATGCCGAGCCTGACCGCAGCCGCGGCGGATCCCTCGGCCGTGATGATCTCGCTCGACCTCGGTTCAGGACCGGTCGACATCCCAGGCGAGATCCAGGGCGCCCTCAACTTCACCCACAAGCTTCCCGGCACCGAGCTCTGCCTCGGAACGGAACGGACGACGACGACACCGACCGATCTGGTGGTCATCGACTGCACGACCCGCTACACCTGGGACGGCGAGGTCGGATACGGCCTGTGCGAGTGGATCACGCCGATCACCATGTCGCGACCCGGGAAGTCGCCGATCCCTTCGCTCCTCGAGATCCCCCTCTTCCGGTGGTAGCAATGTCGATCGACGACGACGGACGGCCCGACCCGACGCACGACGGCGGTCCGACGCGGGCAGCATGGACGACGGTGAACGCCGCCGAGGCGATGCCCGGCGTCGGGACGCCCCTCGGATGGACCTGGTTCTTCGAGGCCTGTGAGCTGGGTCTCCGCGGCGCGTTCGCCGACATCGGGGCGATCCCGACCCGTGACGTGCGCGTCTTCGAAGACCTCGACCGCCACTTCATCGGCATGTTCTACGGCCACTTCGCCGGCAACCTCGACATGATGCGTTTCATCGGCGATCAGATGCCGGGCTCGTCCGGCGACGCCGTCGAGGAGCAGTACTTCGGCACGTCGCGAAAAGGTATCCCGAGCTCCCGCAACCCCGCCCGGATGCCGATCGTGCTCGGGAAGCTGCCCGTGAACGCGTGGCGAGCGAAGCGCCGGTTGCAGGAGCTACGCGACGAGGTCGACCGATGGTGGCGCAATGCTGTGGCGCCGCGCTCCACTCGGGACGCCGCAGAGGCGCGCGAGGTCTTCCGGCAAGCGAAGCGCTACTGGCAGGTTATATGCCGGCCGCACACTGTGGTGTCGATGATCGCGCAGGGGCTCTTCGAGCAGGCGCGCCGCGCTTGCGTCGCCGCCGACAGGCCGGGCATGGAGCTTCGCGTGGTTAGCGCGCAAACCGATGTGTACGAGGCGCGGATGATCTCCGATCTTTGGGATGTCGCGAACGGCACCCGGCCGATGGAGCGGTTCCTCTCCGAACACGGATTCCACGGCCCGGCTGAGGGTGAGCTGTCGAGCAAGTCGTGGCGAGAGGATGCCGCGCCACTTCGGAACCTGCTCGAGGCGTACCGAGACCGGGCCCGCCCCATCGAGGTCTCATCGAAAGGCGATGGGGCCCGGCGCGCGGCCGAGGCCGAGCTGTTCGGGGCGCTGGGTGCGAGCGGCCGGCTGCGTGCCAAGCTCGTGCTGCACCTCGCTCGCATCTACATCCCGCTGAGAGAGGAAGGCCGGTCGACGTTCCTCAAGAGTTACGACGTCGCCCGATGCATGGCGCGCCGTATCGGCGAGTCTCTGGTCGTCGACGGCGCAATCGATGATGCCGAGGACGTGTTCTATCTGACCGTCGACGAGCTGCTCGGCGAGCTCCCGGCCAACCCCCGGTCTGAGATCGCCTTCCGGCGCGGTCGGCGAGAGCGTTATCTGAAGGTCCAGCTTCCCGAACGCTGGGAGGGACGACCGGAACCGATCGAGCTCGACGGCGCCGCCGCCGTGGCTGCGCAGCGCGCTCTTCGCATCGAAGCAATCGGCGTAAGCCCCGGACGGGTCGAGGGTCGCATCAGAGTGATCGTGGATCCAAGTGACCCCGGTCAGTTGGAGGACGGGGACATCCTGGTCTGCCGGACGACAGACCCCAGCTGGGCGTCGCTGTTCTTCCTGGTGTCGGCGTGCGTGATCGACGTCGGCGGTCCGATGAGTCACGGCGCGATCCTTGCGCGCGAGCTCGGGATCCCGTGCGTCATCAACACCCGCGACGGGACGCAGCGCCTCCGCAGCGGCGACATCGCTCGCGTCGACGGCGAGGCCGGGACCGTCGACGTTCTGACCCCGGTACCGTCGTGATCGATCCGGTCGAAGACCTCCCGCACGAGCCGCAAGACGTGCCGCTGTGGAGCGAGACGTATCTGTGGACCGCGTACGACCCAGCTCGCCGTGTGGGCTTCTACCTCCATCAAGGAGTTACGGCATTCGATCCGCGGCTCTGGCGAAGCACTTTCGGCTGCTGTCTCCCGAACGGCGACCTGCTCGTGACCAAGAGCTACGGCCGTCCCCCCGATGATCGTTCGACCGGAGCCGCCGTTCTCCACGCCACCTGTGACGTTCCCCTCGAGCGGTGGACGGTGAACATCGACGGGGCAGCCCGCCTGGTGAGCCGTGACGAGAGCCGCGCCCGGCTGATATCCGACGGGCTGCCTACCAAGATGCGCATGCAGGTCACGTTCGACGGGACGGCGCCGGTGTTCTCCCCCGGCGCCGCGTCTTGGGGCCGGCTCCATCACGATCAACCCTGCGCGGCTCGCGGCCGCCTCGAGTACGGCGACCAAGCGATGGACTTCGACGGCACCGGTTACCGGGATCACAGCATGGGCCCGCGCGATCTGTCGGGCTATCGAGGAAGCGATTGGTGCGAAGCGTGGTTCCCCAGCGGACGCTTCTTCTACGTGACCGACATCACCTGGGATCCCAGCGAGCATTCGATGCGGCGCGGGTTCATCTTCGACGGCGGCACATACCAGTTCGTCGAGATAAAGTCGATGCCGGTTCTCTCCGAAGCGGCCGTGGATCCGAGCGCCGTACGACTGTCGTTCGTCGGCCAGGACGGTCCGGCCGACATCTCCGGCGAGATCGAGAACGTGATTCGCTTCACGCACAAGCTCCCCCACGAGCTCTGCCTGGGAACCGACCGCGATTCGACCACGTCGACCGATCTCGCGGTGCTCGACTGCATGACCCGCTACAGTTGGGAGGGCGAAGTCGGTTTCGGCTTGTGCGAATGGATCCTACCGATGAGCGAGCTTCGGAAGGCCGACGTCCTTCGGTGGTGAGCCGTCAGTCGATCGCGCGGATGATGCCGTTCCTCGCGGCGATGGAGCAGGAGGACCTCGAGCTGATGGGAACGCTCGTCGATGCGTCGCACGAGTCGCTGCGGGACGACTTCGAGGTTTCGTCGCCCGACCTCGACCGCGCGGTCGAGGTCGCTCGGGCGCAGGACGGCTGCGTAGGCGCTCGCCTTGTCGGCGCCGGGTTCGCCGGTTGCGTGCTGGCGCTCGTGCGCGGGTCGGCGATGACGTTCGTGCGAGCGGTGGAAGCCGTCCTTCCCGGATCGCGCCCCGTCCCGGTTGCCCCCGTCGATGGAGCCGGATCGATCGAATGGTGACCGAAAAC
>JBBDRM010000070.1 GCA_040905475.1 Actinomycetota bacterium | reverse complement strand
ACCCGGTCCCATCCCGAACCCGGAAGTTAAGCCCTCCAGCGCCGATGGTACTGCCCTGGTAACGGGGTGGGAGAGTAGGTCGCCGCCGGGACACTATTCTCGAGGCCGGTCTTCGGACCGGCCTCGAACTTTCTCAGCCGTTCCTCGTTTGGAAGTAGCGCAGATATCCCGCGGCCGAGCTCTTGAACGCGTTCAGCGACTCGAACTTGGCGGTCAACGTCGGATCGGCCCACACCTTGGCGTATTCGTCGCGGGTCTTCTCCATGAGACGCTCGGTCAGGAAGTCGAGATCCTCCGACTCGTGCATCGCTTCCTCGATGATCTCGCCGAATCGCACGAGCTTCTCGCGCGCCTCCGCGAGCAGGTCTCGATCGGCCGGCGCCGGGCCGAAGTGCGTCAGGTACAGACCCGCCGGATCGAGCGCGCGGTATCGGTCGAGGGACTGCAAGGCGAGCGGGAGGTCGAAGTCGGGTGGGGGAGTCGCCGGCCGGATGACGCCGGCCTCCGGCAGATACACGCCCATCGAGTCGCCGACGAACAGCACTCCGGTGTCGGTGTCTTGCACCGCGATGTGATGCCGCGCGTGGCCGGGCGCGTACAGGATCTCGAGCAAGCGGCCGCGTCCCAGATCGATGCGGTCGCCGTCATCGACCGCGAGCAGCCGGTCGGACGGCACCGGTTTGAGGGGCCCGAAGAGCTCGTCCAGGCGCGATCCGAAGACGCGGTAGGCGCTCTTCATCAACTTCGCGGGATCGACCATGTGCCGAGCGCCTTCGCTGTGCACCACGATCGTCGCTTTCGGGAAGACGTCGACGAGGTCACCGGCCGCGCCGGCGTGATCGAGATGGATGTGCGAGCCGACGAAGTAGCCCACGTCCTCCGCCCCGATCCCGAGCGACGCCAGCCCTTTGGTCAACGTGCGAGCGACGGTCGCGGGGCCGGTCTCGATCACGGCGACGGTCTCTCCCGGCACCACGTAGGCGGCGACGAGGTCGTTCATGCCGGCCATCTCGCAATCGATCGCGACGATATCGCCGTCGAGCTTCAACGTCCTCGGCATCGGCGCGCAGTGTACTCAAACGAGAGGCCGGCCCCGCGGGGCCGGCCTTCGCCACTCTTTCGAGTCTCTAACCCGCGCCGAAACGTAACCGTCTGCGGATCAGCCAGACCATGGTCGCGAGGATGCCTCCGGACAAGATCGCCTTCGCCATGTCACCAGCCGCCCACGGCCGGATCTTGAACGAGGACCAGTCGATCCTGAGTGCGTACGCCCCGGAGCCGAGGCCGCCGCCGCCGACGACCGTGACGGGACCCGCCCCACCGTCGATCGGGCCACCGATGATCGGTCCGCCATCGATCGGGCCACCGATGATCGGTCCGCCATCGATAGGACCGCCACCATCGGTTGGCGGTGCTTCGACCGGGATGTTCGGACGCGCGATCGCCGCGGACTGCGCGACGCCGAGCGTCAGGTTAACCTCCCGGATCTGCCGGAGGCCGGTGACCGGGCAGTTGACAAGGAGATTCTTCAGATCATTCACCTGGGCCGGCAACCCGGGGTCGGGGATCACCCCAGCCTGATCGATCAAACCGAAGCAACCGTCCAGATTCTCGTCTTGCGGGATGAGCTGCGTCCCGGTCAGGGTCAGGATCTCGATGTCTATCCCCTCGGCCACCGCCTTCGCCTCTTGCCCGCTGTCCTGATCGGGACCCGTCTTCGGCCGGATGCTCTCAGGAAGGTCCTGGCAATCCTCGATCGGCTTCGCCTTCGGGTCGGGGTCGGGGTAGGCGTAGTTGCGACATGCCGAGTCGGGCGGGTTCACCGTCCGTTCGGGCCGGCGTGGATCTGCGTTCCCGATCTCACCTGCGGTGATCCTGATCGCGATGGTGCACGGAGCTGCGGTGCCCGGGCACTCAACGCCTTCCAGCACAAGCGGCTTTCCGAAGAACTCGTTGAACTCCGCGATCCGTTCGTCGCTCCCGTCGAACGTGTACGGCTCGGGGAACTCCGGACCGAGGCACTGGTCCTCCTCCTTCGGGAGACCCTCCTCCTCGCCGGTGATCGCGGCGTACGGGGGCTGCGCCGTCACGAGAGTGCGGCGGCACGCGCGGCCGAGCATCACTCGGTACCCGGCTTTCGACTTGGTTCCGTTCGTCTGCGCGAACGTCTCCACCCGGATCGCGTCGATAACGAAGCAGTTCGTGCAGCGGCCGTCCGACGTCCGGTTGCCGATGTTGATCCCTTGGAGCTCGGCAACGCCGATCGACGTCACCGTCTCGCCGTTGCGGATCGACTCCGAGGTGCTCGCGATCGAGCCGACCGAGAGGATCGCCATCTGGTTCCGCGGGCCTGGGTCGGGTGTCGGGTCGAGCCCGGGACCGCCGGGGAATGTGTCGTCAGGGTCGTATGTGCCCGGCGGCTCGGGAGGCGTCCCGGCGGACGGGAATAGCACCAGGTTGCCGAGATATGAGTTTGCGAACCCACGCGGAGATCCTGCCTGCGTCGCACTTGCTCGGGCGACACCGGCGGCGAACCTTCCGAACTCCTCCTCGCCGATCGGACCACCCGCGGCGCGGAACTCGGCGGTCGGCGCGCCGCCCGGCTGGCGAGCGGTTGCTTCCGTCGGTACCGCCGAGCCGGTCGTCGTGCCGTGGAGCCCATTCGCTATCCCGAAGTCGGTCAGCCACGCCAGCGCCGACGCCTGCGACGGCTGGTTCACCTCGGTGAGCGAGTGAGCCATCGCCAGCCCGAAGGCTGGTGCCGGCACCGGCGACCTATGATCGAGGTAGCTCGAAATGGGAGCCGCTTCGGCGAACGTCGAGTACGCGATGACCTCGTCCGGCTCTGCGGCTGGCTCGGTCTGGCTGATCGAGGCGGGTGCCGCGATGAAGCTCCAGGCGAACATAGCGACCATGCCGACCGCGGCGAGCTTCGTAACCCTACGCTTGTCGAGCTTTCGTCCTCGGGTCATCGGGCCCATCGGGGAAGCCTCCTCATCAGTGTCCGCCCATGTAAGACGCCTGGACGAGATCGCTCGACTCGAGCAGGGTCTTGGCGCTGCCTTCGATCTTCACGGCGCCCTTCTCGAGCACGTACGCGCGATGCGCGAGACGGAGCGCCTGGTTCACGTATTGCTCGACCAGCAGGACGGTCGTTCCTTGCTTGTTGACCTCGGAGAGCATCTGGAACAGCTGCTGCACCACGACGGGGGCCAGACCGAGCGAGAGCTCGTCGATCATCAAGAGTCGCGGGTTGGGGAGCAGCGCGCGCGAAAGCGCCAGCATCTGCTGCTCGCCGCCGGACATCGTTCCGGCCGCCTGATGCATCCGTTCCTTGAGGCGAGGGAACAGCGTCGTGACGCGTTCCATGCCTTCCTTCCACATCTTCCGGTTGCTGCGCTTGGTGTAGAACCCCATCTTGAGGTTCTCCTCGACGGTGAGGTTGGGGAACATCCCTCGTCCTTCGGGAAGATGCGATACGCCGAGCCCAACGATGTCCTCCGGGCGCATCCGGTCGATGCGCTTCCCGTCGAGGGTCACCGTTCCGGTTACGGGTCGCAGCAGCGCCGAGATCGTCCGAAGCGTTGTGGTCTTCCCGGCTCCGTTCGCGCCCACGAGCGCAACCATCTCGCCCTCGTCGACGTGGAGGCTCACGTCGCGCAGCGCCTGGATGTGGCCGTAGTAGACGTCGATGCCCTTCACCTCAAGCAACGGACTCCTCCCCGAGGTATGCGGCGATGACGGCCTTGTCGTTCTGGATCTCCTTGGGGAAGCCCTCTGCGAGGTTGCGCCCGAACTCCAGCACGTACAGGTAGTCGCAGATCGTCATCACGAGGCGCATGTCGTGCTCGATGATGAAGATCGTGTGGCCCATCTCGTCGCGGACCTTGAACAGGATCTCTGCGAAGGCGTCGGTCTCGGACACGTCCAATCCGGACGCGGGCTCGTCGAGCAGCAGCAGCCGCGGCTGGGTGACGAGCGCGCGGCCGAGCTCAACCAGCCGCAGGACACCGAACGGCAGCCCCGCGACCTTGGCGTCCGCATACTGGGAGATGCCGAGCATGGCCATGATCTCTTCGGCCTGCTCTTTGGCCCGTGCGTCCTCTTTGCGGCCGCGATCCAGCATGAGCAGGCTGGATACGAAACCCGTCTCGTTCTTCAGATGCGTCCCGACCATCAGGTTGTCCAGCACGGTCAGGCGCGGGAAGAGGCGCATGAGCTGGAACGTGCGGGCCATCCCGAGCTCGGCGCGCTCGTGCACCGCCGCTCCCGTGATGTCGCGCCCCATGAACCGAACGGATCCGGAGTTCGGCTCGATCAACCCGTTGATCGCGTTGAAGTTGGTCGTTTTCCCGGCGCCGTTGGGGCCGATGAGCCCGCAGATCTCGCCGGGACGGACCTCGTAGGACACGCCATCGTTCGCGACGACGCCGCCGAACCGGATCGTGACGTCTCGAACCTCGAGCATCGGCGTCGCGTCGACGCGCTGCGTTCGATCACCCCGTGCCGCGGCGTAGGAAGCCAAGCGGCGGGTCACCCCACCCGCGCCATCCTGGCCCCCAGAAACCGGGGGTGAGTCTGAGTCGGGTGGCCCTGCGGCGACGCCGACGAGCTCTTCCGACGGCGTGGCCGTGGTCGTTTCGGAATCGGCCAATGATCCGGCAGCTCCGGAGGTGTCGATGACGATCGTGCGTCCCGCGGCGCGTTCTTTCCGCGCATGGCGGGCGGCGCGTTTCTCCCGCAATTCTTCGCGGATCCCGATCATGCCGGCCGGGTTCTGGAGGACCGTCACGATGAGAAGGATGGCAGCGAGGATCTCGATCTTGCCGCGGAAAAAGTCTCCAAACCAGTCTTGTGCAAAGACGTACGAGTCGGTGAACGTGTAGACGATGCCGCCGAGTACGGCTCCTCCGATGGCGCCGATGCCTCCGAGCACCGCGACGGCGAGAAACACGATCGAGCGCAGGAAGGAGTAGTCAAGCGGCGTTGCGGTCGTGACGAAGTTGAGGCGCAGCGACCCGGCGACACCGATGATGAAGCCGCTCGTTGCGAAGGCGAGTAGCTTATAGCTCATCACGTTGACGCCCAACGTCTTGGCGGCGACCTCGCTCGAACGGATCGCGAACCACGCTCTGCCCACCTTGGAGTCACGCAGGTTCGCGGTCATGAGGATGAGGACGATCGCCGTGGACCATGCCAGGTAGAACATCAGTCGGTCGTCGCTGAAATCCCAGCTTCCGATCTTGAGGGGGTCGATGCCGACCCCCTGGAAGCCGCCGGAGAAAGGCTCCCATAGGAGGAAGCTCGCCTCGATAGCCCACTGGAAAGTGAGCGTCGCGATCGCGAGGTAGAGACCTCGGATCCGGAGCGCGAAGAAGCCGATCGCGAGCGCCATGGTCGCCGCCGCGGCGCCGGCGATGATCGCGTGGAACGGGAACTCGATCGACAGGTGGTTCGTCGCCTGCGCAGCAGAGAAAGCGCCCACACCCATGAGTGCGGCCTGTGCGAGCGAGATCTGGCCGACCCAACCGGTGAGGATGACCACCGAGAGGAGCGCGAGCACGAGGATCGCAGCGGCGACGCCCATGTTCGCCCAGTTGGAAGGCAGGACCCAGGGAAAGAGAACGATCCCCAGCACGAGGAGCCAGCGCAAGGTCCGTGAGCGGCGGAGCACTAGATCTCCTCCTCTTGCAGCTGAGTCGACTTCCCGGTGACGAACATGAACACGATGACGAAGCCGAAGATCGCCAACTCGCGCGTCCCCGGGATGATGTCCCCGATCCGCGGGACATCCGGCATCACCGAGTAGAGGACCCCGACGAGCAGGGCGCCGATCACCATGCGTCCGAGGTTCGTCAAGCCGCCGAAGAGCGCCGCCGCGTAGGCGGGGATCGAAAGGAGCGTGAGGATTAGCGGATGCAGCGCGACGATCGGCGACATGAGGATGCCGGCCATCCCTGCGAGCAGGGAGCCCAGAACCCATGTGAGCGCAGAAACGCGGTCCGCTGGGATGCCCATGAGGAGCGCGGCCTTCCGGTCGTCCGCGACGGCCCGCATGGCGATGCCTAGGGTCGTGTACTTGAAGAGATACAGAACGGCGAACATGATCACAGCCGTGGCGGCGAGGATGAACAGCTGGTTGACCGGTACGGTGATGCCCCCGAGGGTCACGACCCCCGTGGGAGTGATCTCCGGAGCAGTTTGCTTGTCGTAACCCCAGATGATGCCCGCGAGTCCGGTCAGGAGCGCCAGCACCCCGACCGTCATGATCACCGAGACGAGTACCGGCCGGTCTCGAAGCGGCCTCAGGAGGAACCGCTCGATCACGTAGCCGAGCGCTGCGGCGAAGAGGAGTGCGAGCGGCAACGCGATGATGAGCGGGAGGCCGAAGCCCTTCTCCTCGGTGTTGGCAGCCGGCTGGTGGTTGAGCTGATACAGGATGTACGCGGTGAACATCGCAACGCCGCCTTGAGCCAGAGTGAGGATGCGCGACGCCCGATAGATCATGACCACGCCGGTGGCGAGTAGGGCGAACAATCCCGCGATCGGAAGCCCGAGGATGACCAGCTCCAGATAGAGCTTCATCGGTCGCTCACCTCCAAGCGGACGCCCACGTCATTCACCCGGGGACGGATCTTTCAGCCAGTCGCGAGCGACCTTCCACGTGCCGTTCTTCTGCACCTGGACGATGAGGCCGGAGATGTTCCCGTAGTGACTCTTCGAGGTGTAGGTCATCGGCTGCGTTAACCCCGCGGCCGAATACCCGGACAGGCTGTTGGCCGCCGCGATCACCTTGTCCCGGGTCAGACAGGAGCCAGCCCGTCGCAGGATCTCGACCGTGAGCGCTGCGCCGGCGTATCCGCCCTCGAGGTACGGATTCAGCGCGTCGATACCCGAACCGTAATACTTCGCCAGCGTCTGCCGGTAGGACTGGACGGCCGCGTGGCCGTTGTACTCGGGCAGCGGCGGGAAGTACGAGGTCCCGGCCAGCAAGCCAGTCTCGCGGGCCCACGAGTTCTGGGCTACGACACTCAAGAACAGCGGCGCGCCGCCGCCCCAGCCGATCTTCGGCCTGAAGCCGATGTCGGCAGCGGCCTTGAGCGCCTTGTCGGCGTTCGTGGGGTCGATCGCCAGCGTCACGAAGTCGGGGATCTGGGTCACCGGCTGGCCATGCGCGCTCTGCCATTTGCCCGTCTGGCTCTTGATCGATGCCCAGACGGGACCGAAGCTCGCCTCGGAGAGGCTCACCTGTCGCTCCGCCGTAACGAAGTCCTCTGCCTTCTTTCCGAAGATGTCTGGGATGGCATCGTAGAACGCGTCACGAGCCTCTTTCCCGGCCAGCAGATCGAGCCAGATGATGGCGCTGTTCGTGACGTTGCGCGCCTTCATATCGAGTAGCCCGAGCCGCGACGCGCTGCGGGTGCTGGTTCCGACGGGCCACTGCATCTCGCTGCGGAACTGGCTCTCGATCAAGCCGGAGGTGCCGAAGACCGGCACGCCCTTCTGCTCGAGGTAGGAGCGCGACGCGTCGAGTCCGTTCGAGGAAGGCACGACCGTGAGGAGGAACACCTTGTCCTGCTCGACGAGCTTCTTGATGAGCGCCTTGCCCTTCTGAGCGTCCCAGCCGTCGTCTTCCCACACGAGGTTGATCTTGCGTCCGTTGATACCACCCTTCGCGTTCGTCTCGTTGAAGTACGCCTGCACGCCCTTGAGGATCGGGCCGGAGATGTTGGAGACGGGACCGGAGGCTGCGAACGTACCGCCGACCTTGATAGAGGTTCCGGTCACGCCAGTCGCCGTCGCCTGGCCGACGCAGGACGTGTCGGATGCGTTCGGCGGGGAACCGGGCTGGGCTCCCGGCAGCGCTCCGGGCTGCGCTCCCGGCAGCGCTCCGGGCTGAGCGCCCGGCGGCAAGGAGGCCCCGGGAACGCCGGGAACGCCCGGCACGCCGCCGGTGTTCGAACCGCCGCTGAGGATAACGTCGGGTGCCTCGATCGAGCAGGCGGTGCCGACCATCAGCAGCGCCGCGAAGAGGATCCCGAACCGAACTTTTCGAGGAGCCGTGCGCGTCATCCGGACCTCCTTAGATTCCCTGCAGAGAACACCTCTTGTCGGAGCCCGCTCGAAAGCACGGCAAGGCGTCCCCTCCCTAGATTGAACGATTCGGCTGAGGCGCTCGTTACTCCTGCGAAACAGACCGGTATTCTACGAGGCCACCCCCCATCTTGCGCATCTGGGACAAGGGGTGCATCACTGGATAATTCGTCACCAGGAAGCGGAGGATCTGCCGGAAGGGCCGTATCCGCGACGGTCCGGTTCCTCATCGTGGCGATCAGCGTTGTTCTGGCCGGGTCGCTGGCCGTGCTCGTCCGGCCTGGCTTGCTTCGCGATCGGGTCGAGAAGGCGAGCGGGTTGCTCGTCTTCCAGGGCCGCGACGACACCGGCTACGGGATCTTCACGATGGATGCCGGTGGCGGCCGCATCCGTCTCCTACCGGTTCCGATCCCTCGGTCCGTTGGTTTCCCACGGTACTCGCCCGACGGAAGGCGCCTCGCGTTCGTGGCGGCGTCCGACGACGGAGTCGAGGATCTCTACATCGCCGATCACGACGGGTCGAACCCTCACGTCGTGGCGGCCTCTCCGGGTGAACCGGAAGGAGCGCCGTCGTGGTCGCCGGACGGCAGCAGGATCGCGTTCTCGTCCCGCCGCGACGGGAACTGGGAGATATACACGGTGCGGCCGGACGGAACGGACCTTCGGCGCCTCACCAGCGACGAGGCTTTCGACGCGGCTCCTGTTTGGTCGCCGGTCGGCTCCGGCACGATCGCCTTCTCGTCGGACCGCGGCGGTGTCGACTCGCATGTCTATCTGATGGCTCAGGACGGCTCCGGCGTGCGCCGGCTTACCTTCGGCGACGACGAAGCTTCACCGGACTGGTCGCCCGACGGAGCGCGCATCGTCTATGCAGGCTTCTCGGACGGGAACGCCGACATTTGGGTGATCGAGGCGGACGGCTCCGATGCGCGGCGCCTTACGCGGAGCGAGATGTTCGAGTACACGCCGCGCTGGTCGCCGGACGGCCGATGGATCGCGTTCGAGGGATATCTCGGCGACGCTCCGGACATCTTCGTGATGCGCCCGGACGGAACCGCAAGCAGACGCTTGACTCCGACCGGGCACTACTCAGGGTCCCCGGCCTGGCGGCCGCTGCCTCCCGTTTAGCCCTTTCCGCTCTCCCCCAGGGCACCCCATTCAGAGGGGGGTGCGCCCTCCGCGTAGAATCACCTTCTTCGAGGAGATGACGCCTCAATGATCACATCTCGTCCGGTCTCGCGGACGTTCCGGGCTCTCATGGTCGCGACGGCTCTGGGCCTCGCGCTCCCTTCGTGCGCCCTTTTCAAACCCGAGCGCGTGGCGTTGCGGTCGACCGCGCTCGAAACCCTTCCGCCGACGCCCATCTCGCCGGGCCAGACGATCCCCGCGACGCCGGGGACTCCGGGCTCCGGTCCGACGACCGTCTTCCAGCCGGGGCAGCAGGATCCGGCGAACCCGGGGAAAGCGAACTACGCGAGCGATGAGGGCGTGACCGCAGGCACCATACGCATCGGAACGATCCAGCCGATGGACGGGCCCGCCGCACAGCTCGGCCGCCCGCTCTACCGGACGACCCAGGCGTACGTGAATGCGCTCAACGCGAGGGGCGGCATAAACGGGCGGAAGGTCGAGCTCCTTCTTCAGACCGCGTGCATCAACTGCGAAGACGAGAACAAGCTCGCGGCGAAGGCGCTCGTCGAGCAGAAGCACGTGTTCGCGATCGTCAACACCTACATGAACACGTATGCGTTCTCCTCAGCGCTGAAGTACCTGAACGAGAAGCGCGTGCCGCTCATCCAGGGATGGTCGGGGGTGGGCAGCGAGTCGCAGGTCTGGGGATCCGGGCAGACGCCGTGGAACGTGTACTTCACCGTGCGCAACGGCGACGGCGTCCGCGTCTTCGCCAACTGGCTGAAGAAGGCGATGACCGAGTGGAAGGCCGCGAACCAGCTTCCCGGCGCGTGTGCGCAGAACCCGTGGAAGGTCGCGACCGTGTATCTCGATTCAGCGCAAGACGAGCGGCGCGCACAGGAGTTCGAGAAGATCTGGGAGTCGTTCGGCGCCGGTCATGAGGTCGTGTCGCGCCAGGCCGTGGCCGCCGAGGAAGAGACCGTCACACGGATGGACTCCTACGTGTCCGCGATGCGCGACGCCGACGCGTGCGGCGTGCTCAGCGCGTCGAACATCACGATGGTCTTCGGGATGCAGGCCGCGAAGCGTCAGGGCTGGAAGGTG
Organism: Actinomycetota bacterium; assembly: GCA_040905475.1. Taxonomy (NCBI): domain Bacteria; kingdom Bacillati; phylum Actinomycetota; species Actinomycetota bacterium. The sequence continues at coordinate 25,277 of JBBDRM010000070.1, read as the reverse complement.
CCGTGGGTCGCGAAATCGGCGTGGGGCAAGGCAGCCACCGACAACTGCGGGAGCGCGTGCGACGGCGGGTTCACCGACAACAACGGCTGGGGCTGGGCCGAGGACCTCACGCCGCAGATGCGCCAGTACCACCAGGCGATGGACCGCTACTACCCGGATTCGACCGACGATGCGCAGACGCTCGGGGGCTGGGTCGGGATGATGGGGTTCGAGTACGCGGCGGGCCGGCTCGGCGCCGACCTGACGCGTCGCGGGCTCATGGACGTGTTGACGAACCTCCGAAACTTCGACACCGGCGTCGCCGCGAGGATCAGCACGTCACGCACGGATCATCTCGGGATCGCGGAAACGACGATGCTTCAGATCTGCAACAACCGCTTCTACCGCGTCTCGAAGAACCTCTCGGCGACCGCGACGCCGCCGGGGTCGATCCCCTCCCCGTGCGGGTGGGGGTATTGAGATGACGCTGGGCGCCGCGTTCTCCTGGACCTTGTTCGCCCAGGACCTGCTCAACGGGGTTTCGCTGGGCGCGGTCTTCGCCCTGCTCGGGCTCGGGGTCGTGATGATCTACAAGTCGTCGGGGGTCCTCAACTTCGCCCACGGTTCCATGGCGATGTTCTCGACCTACATCTACTTCGAGATCACCCGCTCCTTCACCGGGATGCCCGTCATCGTGGCGACGTTGCTGGCGGTTGCGTTCGGGGCGCTGCTCGGCGCCGGTGTGTACCTCACGATCTTCACGCGCATGCAGGGGTCCGGGTTGCTCGCGAAGGTGATCGCCAGCCTGGCGGTGGCCGGCGTGCTCCAGGGCGCGGCCGCGTTCATCTGGCGCAACGCGACGCAGACGCGCGTCCCGCAGCAGTTCCCCGAGGGCGCGGATCGGAGCGGGGCGATCGGGCTCGGCTATCAAGAGATCGGAACGATCCTCGTGACCCTGGCTGCCGGAGCGGGCCTCATGGCGCTGTTGCGTTACACCACGTTCGGTATCGCGCTCCGAGCGACCGCGCAGAACCGGGTTGCCGCGAAGATGCTCGGCGTCCGAGAGAAGCGCGTCGCGGCGACCTCGTGGGCGATCGGCGGCGGTCTTGCCGCGCTCGCCGGTGTCATGGTCATCCCGCTCGCCGCCCTGACCGTGTACTCGATGGGTGGGTTCATGGTGCGCGGGTTCGTCGCGGCCGTCGTCGGTGGGTTCGTCAGCCTGCCGGCGGCGCTCATCGGCGGCTTCACGCTCGGCGCGGTGCAGGAGGGGCTCAAGGCGACGCCGCTCGAGCAACTGTCGGGCGTCGCCGCGGGGCTCGCGGTCGCGGTGTTGCTGCTCGCCCGCGTGGAGCGCTTCTTCGCTCTCGACCAAGAGCTGCGCGCCTTGCAGGAGGCTGGGTGATGAGCGCAACGCCAGCCATGATCGAGCAAGTGCCGGACGAGGTCGCCGTCGCCCGGGAGCCGGGTTACGCCGTGCCGTCGGGTCGCGGGCGGCGAGTGGCCGGCGTGGGGGTCGCGATCGCTGCCGCGGCAGCGCTGCCGCCGCTGCTGCTCGACGGAACCTGGAACGCGGTGCTGTCCCTCGCGCTCATCTACGCTCTCATGGGACTCTCGGTCGTCGTGCTGACGGGATTCGTCGGGCAGCTCTCGCTGATGCCGGCGAGCTTCGTCGGGCTCGGTGCGTACGTGTCGGGCCGGCTCGTGACCGGACTCGACACGCCCTTCTGGGGTGCCGCGCCGCTCGCCGCGCTGCTCGTCGTTCCGGCGGCGCTCGCGATCGGGATGGTCGCCCTCCGGCTGCGAGGGTTGTACCTGGCGATCATGACGCTCGTTTTCGCGAACGTCATCGAAGAGTTCGTGTTCAGCCAGAAATGGCTCATCGGCCCCGAGCGCGTCGTGGAAGCGCCGCGCCCCACCCTCGGCGGGATCGACTTCTCCTCCGACAAGGCCTACTACGTCCTGGTCTTCGTCCTGGTGGCGATCGCGCTGCTGGCCGTGCGCAACCTGTCTCGCAGCCGGACCGCTCGCGCGTGCTACGCCGTCCGCGACAACGAGGACGCGGCCCAAGCGTGGGGCATCAACGTGGCGAAGTACAAGCTGCTGGCCTTCGCGCTCTCCGGAGCGATCGCCGGCTTCGCCGGAGCGCTGTACGGACATTGGCTCGAGACCGTACCGACCGGCGGGCAGCGTCCGCTCTTCGGCCTGGAGTTCTCGCTCACGATCGTGTTCTTCACGATCGTCGGAGGGGTGCGGTCGATCTGGGGGCCGGTCATCGGCGGCACCGCCTGGATCGTGCTCGTCCGACGGCTGCTCGCCGGCAGCCCGAACGGGGTCAACATCGCGATCTCGATCTTCGGCGTCGTCGTGCTGCTGACGATGCTCTACCGGCCCCAGGGGTTGGTGGCGTGGATCTCGGACGCGCGCGATCGCATCCGAGCCCGGCGCGCCGCGCCGCCGTCGGCGGGGGTCGCGCCGTGAGCTTCTTCGCGGTCGAGAACCTCACGATCCGCTTCGGCGGGCTCCAGGCGAACTCCGACGTCGACCTTCACGTCGAGCGAGGGGAGATCGTCGGACTCATCGGGCCCAACGGAGCCGGCAAGTCCACGCTCTTCAACGCGATCTCGGGGTTCATCGAGCCCGAGCGGGGTCGCGTCCTTTTCGACGGCGAGGACATCCTGCCGCTGCTTCCCTACGAGCGGGCCGCGCGGGGGATCGGGCGCAGCTTCCAGAACGCGCGCCTGTACCCGTCACTCAGCGTTCTCGAGAACTTGCTCGTCGCTTTCCATGCACACATGCGTGGGGGCATCGTCGCGAACACGGTACGGCTCCCGCGCGCCACGCGGGCCGAGAAGCGGGCGCGCGAACGGGTGGAAGAGGTGATGGAGGTCGTCGACCTCCGGCCGTACGCCGCGGTCCAAACCGGTGCGCTCTCGTTCGGAACGTTGCGCATGACCGAGCTCGCGTGTCTGCTGATGCTGACGCCTCGCATGATCCTGCTCGACGAGCCGGCGTCGGGCATCGCCCAGCGCGAGACCGAGGCCCTCGGTCCGCTCCTCCGTCGGATCCGCGAGACGCTCGGTGCGACAATCCTGCTCATCGAGCACGACATGCCGCTCGTGATGAGCTTGTCGGACCGGATGTATTGCCTCGATCTCGGACGGGTGATCGCGGAGGGAACGCCGGCCGAGATCCAGAAAGACGCTCGGGTCGTCGAGGCCTACCTCGGCTCGAAGGCCGCCGAAGCACTGCACAAGGAGACCAACGGTGACGGCTGAGGCCGGCGACGCGCTGCTCCGCATCGACGGCATCGACGTCTTCTACGGGCGCGTCCAGACGCTCTACGGCGTGACGTTCGAAGTGCGCGAGGGCGAGGTCGTCGCGCTGCTCGGCGTCAACGGCGCCGGGAAGTCCACCTTGCTGAAAGCGATCTCTGGGATCTTGCCGATCGACACGGGCCGCATCACCCTCGCCGGCGAGCGCATCGACCGTCTCTCGTCCCATGAGATCGTTCGCCGGGGCGTCGTGCAGGTGCCCGGCGGCCGCGGAGCGTTCCCGGGCCTCACCGTGGCCGAGAACCTGAAACTGGCCGCCGCGATCCACGGCCGCGACCGGCGCACCGCCGCGACGGAGATCGAGCACGTCATCGAGACCTTCCCTTGGCTCGCCGACCGGCGCTCGCAGCTCGCGGGCACGCTCTCCGGCGGCCAGCAGCAGCAGCTCTTGCTCGCGAGGGCATTCATCGCCCGCCCGAAGCTGATGATGATCGACGAGCTCTCACTCGGGCTCGCGCCGATCATCGTCGAGCAGCTGCTCGAGATCGTGCAGCACATGAACCGACGCGGGGTGACCGTGGTGGTCGTCGAGCAGAACGTCGACCTTGCTCTCTCGTTCTCCGATCGCGCCTACTTCTTGGAGAAGGGCGAAGTGCGATTCGAAGGTGCCGCAGACGATCTGCGCGAGCGCGGGGATCTGTTGCGCTCGGTCTTCCTTGCCGGAGCTACGAAGGCGGCGCTGTGAGCGGCGCGAAGCGCGTCGTCGCGGCTCTCGCGATCGCGTTCCTGTTCGTGGCCGGCATGGGGGAAGTCGCGAGTGCGGCGACGGACGAGGAGCTGGTCGGCGAGGCGGTCGCGCAGGCGTTCACGTTGCGCGCCAGCGCAGATCAGGGCGGCGCGTCGCCCCTTCACTTCTACTTCGGGTCCTACGCCGACGCGTACCTGACCACGCCGCCCCCAGAAGCCGACGGCCAAGCCTCTTGGTACAACTTCGGCATCGCCGAGACCGCGCTGTTCAAGCCTCCCGAGGAGTGCACGCCGGAGAAGAACGCCGAACGGGTCCGGGAGGGCCTCGAGTTCGTCTCCGATTGGCTGGTCGGGCAACTCATCAGCGGCGAGGCGCTGGACACCCTCACCCAGGGACACATCCCCGCCCCGCCGGCGCCCACGCTTCCGTGCGGGGGCGGACGGTTCCCCGGTTTCGCGCAGTCGCGTTACCCGGCGACCTCGTCGATCGGACCATCCGCCGAGGACGATCTCCTCGCGAGCGGCGCGTGCCAAGGTCAGGCGGCCTGCCTCGAAGCGGTGAAGGCGGCCACCGGCGGCATCGTCGAGGGCGGCTCGTTCCGCGCTTCCGCGACCGACGCTCCATCACAATCATCCGATGCGATCGTGGTCGGGCTGAAGGTCGCCGATCTGGTGCACATCGGCGCTGCAGAGTCGACCGCAGCGACGGTCCTCGAGAAGGACGGGCGCATCATCTCGAAAGCCACGTGGTCGCTCGGCGACGTCTGCTTCCTGCCGGGACCGGGTGGCTGCGCGCTCGCGATCGAGCAGGTCCGAAAGACGGCGACGGTCGTCCGCTCGGTCGACGGCAAAGTCACCACGCGTGAGGCGCAGACCGTGATCGTAGGGGTGCGCGGCTCCGGCGCAGCGCAGGATGTCACGGCCGGCGACCTCGGACCGGGCTTGCCGGCCGTCGACATCGGCAACTTCAGCGGGTGCGTCGGGTGTGTGGTTCAGCTCCAGGCCGTGGCCGCGACGGCCGGATGCGGCGACCCCGCCAGTGATCTCGTGGCCGACGCGGGAGGGCTGCGCCTGTTCGCGCGCGGCAACGGTGAGCTCACCCTGCCGATCCCGATCGCCGGTAACGCCGCCGGAGGCGGCCTCATGCTCGGCGGCGCCTGCGCCTCGGGGCGGGTCGCCTCTGTCGATCTGGGCGGAACGGGTTCGGGGGAGGGCGGCGAAGGCGGCTCGCCGGGAACGTCGATCGTCGTGCCGCCGGTCGCCGGACCGCCAGCCGGAGGGCCGACGATCGTGGGGCCGCTTCTCTCGCCGCCGCGGGTCGTCCAGCGGCAGGTCGTTCGCTACGTGCTCCGAACGGCGCCCGCGTGGCGAACGGCTCCGTACTGGGGGAGCGCTCTGGGCACGCTGATCCTTCTGATCGCGCTCGGGATCGCCTTCCGCCGAACGGCCCTCGTCGCCCCGTTCGCACGCAGGGTGGATCGTTTCGCTCGGCAGTTCGTGCGCGGGTAGCCCGGCCGGAACGACTATCATCGCGTTCATGTGCCGCGCGATCTGGGCGCTCGCGATCGGACCGGACGAGGAGGCTTGCGGACGCATCCGCCGTGCCGCGGGAGCCGACGTCCAGGTCATCGCGATGGCGACGACCCTGGCCCGTGCGCAGGAGCTGATCGGCGATTCGCCGATCGACGTCGCGCTCATCGACGCCGCCACGCCCGACGCGTACGGCATCGTGCGGGCCTTGCGCCGAGCCCATCCCAAGGTGGCGGTCGTGTGGATCGGAGACTCGCCCCCGGACACCGCTCACACGCAGATCTCGCGCGAGAAGGCCGACCTCGATCATCTGCCGGGCACGGTCACGCGGGCGCTGATCGCGCGCAAGACCTGACGGTCTAGGCGAGCCGGCGCAGCCGCCGGCACCGCTCAGTCGAGTGGACGCAGGACGACACCGGTCCGCGGCTTCGGGATGAAGAAGGTGGACTTCGGCGGCATCGCGTCCCCCGCTTCGGCGATCGCCTTCACCGCCTCGAACGGCGGGGGAGCGAGCAGGATCGCCGCACCCGCCTCTCCACTCGCGACGAGCTCCGCCGCCTCCCTCGGGTGATGCACGTAGCGGGCTTGGACACCACCGAGCAACCGGCGCATGACGAACCACTCGAGCACCGACACGTCGAGATCGCGCCACACCGCCGGCCGGTCGGCCGGCATCGCGTCGGCTTCGGCGGCCTTGTCCGCCACGGTCAGCCAGTACGCGCGATCCACGCCGAGCAACACGAACGTTCGCCCGGCCTCGCGCCGGTGCTCGAGCTGCGACGCGAGCACGTCGGGATCCGTCTCATCCGTCGGCTCGACGCCGAACGCATCTCCCACGCGGGAAAGGATCTCCTCGGCGGAGGGATCGACGGCACGGTGGATCGGGAGCAGCGCGGGCCCGCACCAGGCCGCATCGACGAGGTGCATGAGCATCGCGTCCCACGGCCCGGGACCGTCGGTGGCACGCCGCTCCCGCCGATACTCCTGCGCGGTGCGGTACCGGTGATGCCCGTCTGCGATGACGACGACGGCGCTCGCGAGCGTGCGACGGATCGCTTCGATGTCGGCCGGATCGTCGAGCAGCCACGCGCGGTGTGCGACCTCGTCGTCCTGGCTCGACCACGTCGCCCAGGGCTCGGTCCCGACCGTTCGCGCGATCACGTCGCGCGCGCCGCCGTCCTCGGAGGAGTAAACGGCGAACACGGGGGACAGGTTCACGCGCGTCGCGCGGAGCAACTTGAGACGATCCTCCACCGGCGCCGCCATGGTGCGTTCGTGGGGCAAGATCGAACGCGGCTCGTCCTCGATGTCGGCCGCGGCGAGGACTCCTCGCTGCACACGCTCACGGCCGCCTACGCTGAAACGCTGCTCGTAAACGGTGAGGCGATCGCGGTCGTCCCGGACGAGGATCCCGTCGCGGATCCAGGCCTCGAGGGTCTCCGCGGCCCGCGTATACTGGTCCGAACCGGCCTCCTGGCGTCCCAGGATGAGCCGGACAACGTTGTAGGGGCTTGCCTGCTCGAATCGCTCGAGGGCGTCGGGTGGGATCACGTCGTAGGGAGGGGCCGCGACGGTGCCGAGATCGCCGACCACGTCCAGGTCGTATCGAAGGCCTCGGAAGGGCGAGATGGCCGCCACGGCCGCCTATATAGCATGAGCGCAGAGTCCGCGTACCAGCTCCTACAGAACGGTCTGGCTCTCCTCGCCGAGCGCCGAGACCACCAAGCCGCGATCGTGCTCGAACACGCGCGCTCGCAAGAGCCGAACAAAGGGTCGGTCCGCGAGGCGCTCGCCCGCGCGTACTACGGCTCCGGCCGTTTCGTGCTCGCCCGGGCGGAGTTCGAGGCCGCGCTGGAGATCGATCCCAGCAACGATTACGCCCACTTCGGCCTCGCACTTTGCCTGGAACGTTCGGGTCAGATGGCAACCGCGCGCGGGCACGCGAAGCTCGCCGTCGCGATGCGGCCGGAAGACGAGAACTACCAGCGCGCCCTCGAGCGCATCGCGCGGGCCTCTTGATCCTCGCTCAGGCTTTCCAGCGATTCGTCCTCGACCTCGATGGGGTGGTCTGGACCGGCGACGAGCCCGTGGCCGGCGCGCCCGAGACGATCCGCGCGCTGCGCGACGCCGGGAAGCGTCTCGCCTTCGTCACGAACAACTCGTCGGAGACGCCCGAGACGTACGCGAAGAAGCTCGCGGACATCGGCGCTCAGGGCGACGCCGCCGAGGTCGTCACGTCCGCCGACGCGGTGGCGCGACTCATGGCCGCCACGATCCCGGCGCTGCGGGGCCGATCCGCGTACGTGATCGGCGGACCGGGGCTCATCGAGCGGGTCGCGGAGGCCGGCGTCCGGATCGACGATGGATCCGACCCGGCCGCGTGCTCGATCGTGATCGTGGGCTTGGATCGAGAGCTTACCTACGAGAAGCTACGCCGTGCGACGCTCGCGATCCGAGCCGGAGCAACGTTCGTCGCCTCGAACACCGACGCGACGTACCCGGCGCCGGATGGCTTGTGGCCGGGTTGCGGCGCGATCGTGTCCGCGCTCCGGACGGCAACCGGCGCCCAGCCGATGGTAGCCGGCAAACCGCAGCCGATGATGCTCGAGGTCGCGCAGGAACGGGTCGGCGGCCCGCCGGCCCTGATGATCGGCGACCGGATCGAGACCGACGTCCTCGCCGCGCAAGCGATGGGGTGGCCGAGCGCGCTGGTGCTCACCGGCGCGACCGGTGTGCCGGAGCTGGCGACGGCGCCGGCGTGGCCCGACTTCGTGCTTCGGCGCCTGTCCGACGTCATGTCGGACCTTCCACATCCCCAGTTGCGTCAGGCGACCGGGCCGGACCTCCCGTCGATCGCTCAGCTCCTTCACGAAGGCGGTCTTCCCGCGGGGGCTGCACGCGAGCGCGTCGGCCGCACCGTCGTCGCGCAGGCCGACCGCCGGGTGATCGCGACGTCGGCGTGGGAGCCGCTCGGGGACGCAGCACTCCTACGCTCGGTCGCCGTCGCTTCCGATGTACGTGGTACGGGGGTTGGACTGCTCGTCGTCGCGGCGACGTTGCGTCAGGTCGCGAGGGCCGGGGTGCGCGAGGTTTACCTCGTCACGACCGACGCCGAAGCGTTCTTCACCCGATGTGGCCTCCGAACGATCCAGCGCGAAGAGCTTCCCGAGGCCGTGGCGATGCACCGCCAGATAACGCGCGAATGCCCGGCATCGGCTCCGGTGATGAAGCTCACGCTTCCGCGACCGGAGGCCGCGGCTCAGTAGGGGGACGCGACCGGCTCGACGGGCTTCGGCCGGAAGACCAGCAGTAAGAGCATCCCCGCCAGGAAGCCGCCGATGTGCGCCATGTAGGCGACGCCGGTGTCGGCCGTGATCGATCCCACGCCCGAGACGAGCTGTAGGACGAACCACAGTCCGATGACCAACGAAGCGGGGAGCTCGATCATGGTGATGAAGATCACCAGGATCACCAGAGACTTGATCCTGGCCCTTGGGAACATGAGCAGATAAGCACCTAAGATGCCGGCGATCGCGCCGGACGCGCCGACGAGCGGAGTGGCAGAGCTCGGGAAGACGTATGACTGCGCGTACGTGGCCGCGATCCCTGAAAGCAGATAGAAGAAGATGTATTTCAGCTTTCCGAGCCGGTCCTCGACGTTGTTCCCGAAGACCCACAAGAAGAGCATGTTGCCGGCGATGTGAAGGATGCTGCCGTGCAGGAACATCGACTGAACGATCGACAGCCACACGTTCTTGTCGGGGCAAGACTGCCGTTCCAGCGTGGCGAAGGCGTTGTCGATGCGATCCTCGAAAACAACCCCGCGCCTCTGAGCGTCCGCGATGCGTTCCGCGTGGGTGACCTCGTACGGGATCGACGCATTGCAAACGAAGAACCGCGCTTCTTCTACCTCCTCTCCTGACTTGGACAACTGGAACATGAACACGACGACGTTGATCGCGATGAGCAGGATCGTGACGATCGGCGTCGAGAAAGTGGGGTTCTCGTCCTTGATAGGAAACATGAGCTAGAAGAGCTGCCGCAGGAGCAACAGGTCTCGTGCGTGCGCGTCCACGCGGATCCGGCCGAACAGCAGCGCCATGGGAAGTGAAGTCCTTCCTTCGGCGAGCGAGACGAGCTCGTCGCTCGACAGCGTGATGCGGACGTCCGCGCCGTCGGTCCCGGCTTTCACGGCCTTGAGCTTTCCGATGCGGCCCTTGGAGTACTCGGCGCGGTACGTGAGCTCCAGGTCGGTAATGACACACAGGATCGTGCGTGAATCGGAGGGCAACTTCGCATCATTCAACTCCGCACCGTCGAGCCTTCCGAGAAGCTCGCGGAGCGTGCGGTCGACCTCTTCCCGCGTCGCCACCCGGCGCAGGATATCACTGGTATCCTCCCGTCTCCCCGTCACCGGGGACGGTAAACAGAGGGAGGCTCGCATGGTCCGGGACGCGATCAAGCGGTACGTCGAAGCGGCGCAGAGCCTGACCGAAGTTCCGCGTGAGCGAGCGGAACAGATCGCGCGAACACTGGCGGGCTCCGGGCTCATCGACGGCGGTCAGATCCGCGGGGTCGCCTCGGACATCGTCGGCCGGAGTCGGGAGAATCGCCGCAAGCTGACCGACCTCGTCGCCAGAGAGATCCGCAGGCAAGTGTCGCGCATCGGGTTCGCATCCAAAGAAGAGGTCGAGCGGCTCCGGCAGCGCGTTCAGGCGCTCGAGATCTCAGAACGCCGTATCCGCCAGGCAATCGACCGCGGGCCGGCGAAGCGCAAGCCGGCCACCAAAGCCGGAACGGCCCGGAAACCCACCACGGCTCGTCGGTAGTTCGCTCGGCGTATCATGGCCGTGATGGACGAACGCAACGAGCCGATCGCGGCCGAGATCGAGCGGATCGCTGAGCTGCCCGCCGCCGAGCGGGCCGCTGCCCTCGAGGCACTGGAGGCACGCTTGCGCGCCTCCCTCGACGACATCCCCTCAGCGTGAGCCCGGCTCGCAATGCCCCGGCTGAGCCCGGGGCCTCTGCCTACGTCTCCCGCGGTGGAGCAAAGCTTGAGCACGCCCTCGACGCCCTCGGTATCGACCCGGCCGGCCGGCGCGCGCTCGACGCAGGCGCATCCACCGGCGGATTCACCGACTGCCTGCTCCGACGGGGCGCCGCGCACGTGATCGCGGTCGACGTCGCCTACGGCGAGCTTGCCTGGACCATCCGGAACGACGAGCGCGTCCGCGTCATCGAGCGCACGAACGTCCGCACGCTGGACCTCTCCGCGCTCGGAGAAGACCCCGTCGACATCATCGTCGCGGATCTCGCATTCATCTCGCTCAAGACCGTGCGAGACGCGTTGCTCGCAGCGGCCGCCCCCGACGCTGATCTCGTACTCCTCGTGAAGCCGCAGTTCGAGGCGGCGCGCGCGAACGTCGAGCGCGGCGGCGTCGTACGCGACCCGGCCGTCTGGACGGAGACCATGCGTTCCGTAGCGGCCGCCTTCCGCGCAGCCGGGTGCGGGCTCGTCGGCGCAACCGCGTCACCGCTCGTCGGCCCGGCCGGGAACCGGGAGTTCTTCCTGCATCTGCGTCGGGGTGCGACCGACGCCGGAGACGATCCGATCGACGACGCGGTGAGGCGGGCCCCGTGAAGCGCGTGGGACTTTTCCTGCACGGCGATCGCGCCGAAGCGGAAGCGATAGGTCGATGGCTCGCGTCTTCGCTCTCGTCGCGTGGCATAGCGGTTTGCGCGCTCGCGCCGGACACCGACCGTTTGGGCAAGCCGGTGACCGTCGTGGACGAGGCCGGCTTCGGATCGGATCTCGACCTTGTGTTCGTTCTCGGCGGGGACGGGACCCTCCTGCGCGCGGCCGCGATGGTCGTCCCCACCGGCGCGCCGCTCCTCGGCGTCAACCTAGGGAGACTGGGCTTCCTCGCGGAGATCGAGCGCGGCGAGCTCGAGGCGGCCCTGGACCGCATCATCAACGAGGGCTTCGACGTCGAAGAGCGCATGACGCTGGAGGGCGAGGTCGAGCAGGGGGGCGAGGTCGTCGAGCGGTTCATCGCGATCAACGACATCATCGCGTCCAAGACCATCCCCGGCCGGCTCATCAAGCTCGGGCTCGCGATCGGCGACGAGATGTTCACCACGGTCGCTGCGGATGGCCTGATCGTCGCGACACCGACCGGCTCGACCGCGTACTCCTTCTCCGCGCACGGACCGATCGTCTCTCCGCAGCTGGATTGTCTGATCGTCACCCCGGTCGCTCCGCATACCCTCTTCGATCGGTCGATGGTGGTTTCCCGCAACGAGGCCGTCACGATCACCGTCCTTCCGGACCCCGACGCCGTTTCGCTCTCGATCGACGGACGGAAAGCGGTCGAGCTCACGGCCGGCGCACTCGTCCGCGTGCGGGCGGCCGGCCGCCGCCTGCGGCTGGCGAAGGTCGACAGTTCGCCCTTCTGGCAGCTGGTGCGCGAGAAGTTCCGCCTCCCAGACGACTACCATTGAACCGATGGCCAAGGACCCTGCCCGGACGGCGGTCCGCCCGGGCGCCCGAAAGTCCCGCTGGCGGCGCCGCCGTGACCCCGACGGCGTCGAGGCGGTCGTCCGGGTCGACCGCCGCACCAAAGACTTGATCCACCGCCTCCGACCCGGCGAGATCGCCGTGATCGACCATGAGGACCTCGACCGCGTCTCGGCGGAAGGGCTCGTCGAGCGCGGCGTCGGCGCCGTGGTGAACGCCCGCTCCTCGATCACCGGCCGCTATCCCAACACCGGGCCGGCGATCCTCGCGCGCGCCGGCGTGCCGCTGGTCGATCGCGCCGGCGCCGACGTGCTCGATGCGGTCACGGAAGGGGAGCGGCTGATGCTGCGCGGCACCGAGCTGCTGCGCGTGGACGAAGTGATCGCGAAGGGGATCCTCCTCGAAGGTGAGGAGCTAGACCGGCAGCTGGGGGCCGCTCACGCGCGCATGGGCGAAGAGCTGGAAGCGTTCTCGCGAAATACGATGACGTACCTCGCCCAGGAACGAGAGCTGTTCCTCAGCGGCGCCGGGGTTCCCGACACCCGCACCGCCTTCGAGGGGCGCCACGCGCTCGTCGTGGTCCGCGGCTACGACTACAAACGCGATCTGCAGACCCTCCGCGGCTACATCTCGGACGTCAAGCCGGTGATCGTCGCGGTCGACGGCGCCGCGGACGCGCTCATCGACGAAGGTCTCAAGCCGGACATCATCATCGGCGACATGGATTCGGTCTCGACCGCCGCGCTCACCTCCGGCGCGGAGGTCATCGTTCACGCCTATCCCGACGGCCGGGCGCCGGGGCACGAGCGGGTTCGCGGGCTCGGCATCGACGCGGCGGTCTTCGCCAGCGGCGGAACGAGCGAAGACATCGCGCTGCTGCTCGCCTACGAGCGAGGCGCAGACCTCATCGTGGCCGTGGGCTCGCACGCGAACCTGGTCGAATTCCTCGACAAGGGGCGTGGGGGAATGGCGAGCACGTTCCTCGTGCGGCTGAAGGTCGGACCGAAGCTCGTCGATGCGAAGGGCGTCAACCGCCTCTACCGTCCGATCGTCCGCACGCGCGACCTGATGTTGCTGATCGGCGCGGCGCTGCTCACCTGGCTGATGGTGGCGTTGATCTCGCCCGCGGTCCGCCTGTGGTTCGAGCAGATGTTCACTCGGATCCGGAACCTCTTCTAGCCATGATCAACCTCCGGTACCACATCGTCTCGCTCACGGCCGTGTTCCTGGCGCTGGGCTTGGGCATCCTCGCCGGAACGACCGTGATCGACCAGGAGGTCGTGAAGGGCTTGCGGAACAACACGAACGCCTTGCAGGAACAGTTCAACGACATGAGGAACCAGCGCGACGCGCTCCAACAGCAACTTGATCTTTTCGAGGGGTTTTCCGACGTGGTGGTCCCGCCCCTTCTTCAAGGCCTTCTCGCGGGGCGCGCCGTCGTGATCGTGACCGACCGCCAGGCGCCGGGTGATCTCGTGAACTCCATCGCCGAGACGCTGACCCTGGCCGGAGCCAAGCGGCCCACCAGGCTGACCCTCACCGAGCGTTGGGCGCTGGACCAGCCGGCCACGACCCAGCAGCTCGCGACCGTGCTCGGCGTGACGGCATCGTCGCGCGACGACGTGATCACCGAAGCAGCTGGGGGCCTTGCAACGCGCCTCGGCGGTTCCGGCGATCCCCGCACGCAAGGCGATCTGATCGGTGCGCTCGAGAACTCCGGATTCCTCGACGTCGACGACCTCCCTCAGACCGGCGCGTTCCCCGCCGCGAACGCCTTGGTGGTCGTCGTGACCTCGGGCGCGGATGACGCAACGCCGAGTGAAGACGCGTTCTTCATCCCGTTCCTTCGCCGGCTGAGCACCACGCGCATCGCCGGAGTCGCCGAAGGCATGGGCGTGCCTCGATCCTTCGCAGAGAAGATCCGCGGCGACCGGGCGCTGGCGAGGGCGGTGTGCTCCGTCGATCACGCCGATTCCGTCGCCGGGCGGCTGTCGCTCGTCTATGCGCTCAGAGACCTCGGCGCCGGGCGGCCGGCTGCGCACTACGGCATCCGCGGGGGAGCGCAGGCCGTCGCCCCAGACGTCCGCCCTTGAAAGTCGTCGCCGTCGTACCGGCACGCAACGAGTCCGGTCGGGTCGGGGCGACCGTCTCGGCCCTTCGCGCCATCCCCGAGGTCGGTGAGATCGTCGTCGTCGACGACGGCTCAACCGACGCCACCGCCGAGGAAGCCAAGCGCGCCGGCGCCCGCGTCGTTCGACTCGGCCGCACGCGGGGGAAAGGCAACGCCCTCCGGCAAGGGATCGCCACGGCCGGCCCCTGCGACGTGTATCTGCTCGTCGACGCGGACCTCGGCTACTCGGCGCGCGTGCTCGGCGCACTCCTCGAGCCTGTTCTGGCCGGCAGGATCGACGTCGCGATCGCCGCACCGCCGAGGGGCGACGGAGGGCCGTCCGGTTTCGGGCTGGTCGAGACCTTCGCCCGGTGGGGGGTGCGCCGCCTCGCAGGAAGCGTCATGGATCGTCCTCTGTCCGGACAGCGGGCGATCCGAGGCGAGGTCGTCGACGCCGTCGGAGGATTCGCCCCCGGCTTCGGCGTCGACGCTGCCTTCACCGTCGATGCGCTCCGGGCGGGGTACCGTGTGATCGAAGTGCCCTGCGAATTCACGCACGCCAAGACGGGCCGCGACCCGGCAGGTTTCGCCCACCGCGCCCGCCAGGGAGCCGAGGTCGCGCGGGCACTGGCGAGCCGATGGAGGCGCCGATGACCAAGGCCCTGCTCGCCCTCGGCGCCGCGGCGACCGCTGCCCTGGTCACCCGGTGGATCGCGCACGGCTCCATCCCCACGGCGCGGATCACCCGCCGCAACTACCGGGGCGTTCCGGTCGCCACCGGGCTCGGGATCGCCGTCGTGATCGGGTTCGCCGCCGCCCTGGCGATGGTGGCTTTCATCCGGCTGGTCGAGCCGGGCGCGGGTTCGGCGGCCATCGCACTCCTGGTCTCGTATCCGCTGCTGATCCTCGTGTTCGGGTTCGGCTTGCTCGGGCTGTTCGACGACGTCGCGGAGCAAGAGAAGCGCGGCTGGCGGAGCCACCTTCCGGACCTCGCCCACGGTCGGATAACGCCGGGGACGCTGAAGATCGTCGGCGGCGGGATCCTCGCCTTCGTGATCGGGGCGGGAAGTGACTCGTTCGGCTGGGCCGTCGTCTCCACCGCGATCATCGCGCTGATGGCCAACCTCTTCAACGCGCTCGACGTGCGCCCCGGCCGCGCCGGCAAGGTGTTCCTCGTCGCAGCCGTCCCGCTGGCCATCCTGGTTCCCCACCTTCAGGTCGTAGCGGCCGCTGCGCTGGGCGCCGTTGCGGGTTTCCTCCCGTTCGACCTTCGCGAACGCGCGATGCTCGGCGACGCCGGATCCAACGCGATCGGCGCGCTCCTCGGCGGGGCGATCCTGATCGCGGACCCCGCCGACTGGCTGAAGCTGACTCTGCTCGGGCTGCTCATCGCGCTGACGCTCGTTGCGGAGGGGCCCACGCTTTCGCACTGGATCGACCGCATCGGACCGCTTCGGGCCGCCGATCGAGCGGGACGGGCGCCGACCTCGTAACCGAGATGCTTGGCCGGTCACGCCGGGCGGTGTTAGGATGTTGCCCCGAGGACCGAACGGCGGTCCGCGGGGGTTTTTTTTTGACCAAACACATCTTCGTAACCGGCGGCGTTTCCTCGAGTCTCGGCAAGGGGCTCACGGCTTCCTCTCTCGGCAGGCTCCTGAAGTCCCGCGGTCTGCGGGTCGTCATGCAGAAGCTCGACCCGTACATCAACGTGGATCCGGGGACGATGAACCCGTTCCAGCACGGCGAGGTCTTCGTTACCGACGACGGCGCCGAGACCGACCTGGACATCGGTCACTACGAGCGCTTCCTCGACGAGAACCTCTCCCGCGACTCCAACATCACGACCGGAAGCGTCTATTCGGCCGTGATCGCGCGCGAGCGCCGCGGCGACTACCTCGGCGCGACGGTGCAGGTGATCCCGCATATCACCGAGGAGATCAAGAGCCGGATCCGTCGCCTGGCGACCGAGGAAGTCGACGTTGTCATCACCGAGGTGGGCGGGACGGTCGGCGACATCGAGTCGCTGCCATTCCTCGAAGCGATCCGGCAGATGCGCCACGATGTCGGCCGCGACAATGTCTTCTACCTGCACGTTTCGCTCGTCCCCTACATCGGGCCGTCGGGCGAGCTCAAGACCAAACCGACCCAGCACTCGGTCGCCGAGCTGCGCTCCATCGGTATCCAGCCAGACGCCATCGTGTGCCGGAGCGACCGGCCGCTCGGAACCTCGCTGAAGAAGAAGATCGCACTGATGTGCGACGTCGACGTCACGGGGGTCGTGTCCGCGCTCGACGCGCGGAACATCTACGAGATCCCTCTGGTCCTGCATTCCGAAGGCCTCGACTCGTACGTCGTGAAGCACCTCGGCCTCGAAGCGACCGAGCCCGACCTGACGGAATGGCAGGCGCTGGTCCGCCGGATGTCCGCCGCGAAGCGCACGGTTCGCATCGGCATCGTCGGGAAGTACGTGACGCTGGCCGATTCCTACCTTTCGGTGGTCGAGTCGGTGAAGCACGGGGGCATCGCGCAAGACGCACGCGTCGAGATCGTCTGGATCGCCTCCGACGAACTCACCGAGAACCACGATGTCCTCGCGACGCTGGACGGCATCCTCGTTCCCGGCGGCTTCGGGGTTCGCGGGATCGAGGGCAAGGTCGCCGCCGTCCGCTACGCACGCGAGCAGGGCGTGCCGTTCCTCGGGTTGTGCCTCGGTCTGCAGTGCGCCGTGATCGAGTTCGCTCGCAACGCCTGCAGCCTCGAGAACGCGAACTCCTCCGAGTTCGACGCCACCACTCCGCACCCAGTGATCGACCTGATGCCCGACCAGAAAGACATCCTCAACATGGGCGGGACGATGCGTCTCGGCGTGTGGGCTTGCAAGCTCGAGCCCGGATCGCTCGCCCGTGAGCTATACGGCGAGAGCGTCGTGCTCGAGCGCCACCGGCATCGCTATGAGGTGAACAACCGCTACCGCCGCCCCATGGAGGATGCCGGGATCCGGTTCTCCGGAACGACGATCGAAGGCAGGCTCGTCGAGATCATCGAGATCCCGTCACATCCGTTCTTCCTCGCCTCGCAGTTCCATCCCGAGTTCAAGAGCCGCCCCACCCGGGCGCATCCGATGTTCTTCGGGTTCGTCGGAGCAGCGCTCGCAAGAGCGGAGTCCCGCGCGCGATCGTCCGAGGGCGCCGAACAGCCCGCCACGACGTAAGCCCTGAGGCCTCGGCTACCCTGACGGGCCATGATCATCGGCGTGCCCAAAGAGGTGATGGAGGCCGAGTACCGCGTCGCCATGACGCCGGTCGGCGTCCGCGAACTGACCGAGGAAGGCCACCGGATCCTCGTCGAGCGCGACGCGGGAGCCGGCTCCTCGATCCCCGACGTCGCCTTCGAGCGGGCCGGCGCCGAGCTGGTCCGTTCCGCCGAAGATGTATGGGAACGAGCCGATCTGATCCTCAAGGTCAAAGAGCCGCAGCGCTCGGAATTCGCGCCGATGCGCGAAGGTCAGATCCAGTTCACGTACCTGCACCTGGCGGCGCATCGCGACGTGACCGAGGCGCTGATCGATCGACGGGTCACGGCGATCGCCTACGAGACCGTCGAAAGCGCGGACGGGCGGCTGCCGCTCCTCGCGCCGATGTCGGAGATCGCCGGACGGATGGCCTCACACGTTGCCGCGCACCTCCTGGAACGCGCTGCAGGCGGCCGCGGGATCCTGCTCTCCGGCGTGTCCGGCGTCCACCCGGCACGTGTCTGCGTGATCGGCGCCGGGATGGCGGGGATGAACGCCGCCTGGATCGCGCAAGGAATGGAAGCGGAGGTCGTGCTGCTGGACCGCAACGTCGAGCGGCTCCGGTACGTGGACCACATCCACAAGGGCCGGATCCTGACGCTCGCCTCCGCGTCGCTGATCATCGAGGAGCAAGTTGCGCTCGCCGACGTCGTGATCGGCGCGGTTCTCGTCACCGGGGCGCTCGCTCCGAAGCTCATCACCGAGGCGATGGTTGCCTCGATGAAACCGGGCTCCGTGTTCGTCGATATCTCGATCGACCAGGGTGGATGCTCCGAAACGAGCCGCGTCACCACCCACACGCACCCGACTTATGTAACCCACGGAGTGGTACACTATTGCGTGGGAAACATGCCGGGTGCGGTGCCGCACACCTCGACGTACGCCCTCACGAACGCCACGTTGCCGTACGTCGTGGCGCTAGCTCGCAAAGGCTTCGCGGGGGCGATCCGGGAAGACCCGGCGCTCGCCAAAGGAGTGAACGTGCACGAGGGACGCGTGACGAACCGGCCCGTCGCGGAAGCGCATGGGCTCGAGTACACCCCGCTCACAGCGCTCGTGCCTGTCGAATCCTGACGCGACCCCGATCCGGTCGCTCCCAACCCCGAAGATGGATGCGATGACTATCGCGGAAAACGTTCAGCCTTCCCGGTCGCAGCTCGACCCGCGGCTGGTTAAGCACGCCGATCGGTTCCTCGATCACCTGGCGGTGGAGCGCGGCGTCGCGCCGAACACGCAGGTGGCGTACCGGCGCGACTTGCGCCTGTACCTCGCGTATCTCGCCGAACGCCGGATCACCGACCCGACCAAGGTAGGGGAGCAGGACATCACCGATTTCCTCGCGATGCTGCGTGAACGCGAGTACTCCCCGGGGAAGCGCTACTCGAGCGCGACGGTCGCGCGGGTGCTCGCTGCGGTGCGCGGGTTCCACAAGTTCCTCGTCCGTGAAGGCGTTTCGCGAGCCGATCCCGCCGAGCCGGTGGGCTCGCCACGGGTGCCTCGCTCGCTGCCCCGAGCCCTCCCGGTCGAGGATGTCGAGCGGCTGCTCGCGGCGGTCCCGGCCGACGGCGCCATCGCGTCGCGGGATCAAGCGATCTTGGAGTTGCTGTACGCGGCCGGCCTTCGCATATCGGAGCTGACCGCGCTCGACGTCGACGATCTCGACCTCGAGGAGCGTTCCGTACGCTGCATCGGGAAGGGATCGAAGGAGCGGATCGTGCCGCTCGGCCGCGCAGCGGTGGATTCACTCAAGCGCTATCTGACACAGGCGCGTCCCGGCCTCGCCAAGACTGCGTCCGGCGCGGCCGTTTTCCTCAACGCGCGAGGCACCCGCCTTACCCGGCAGGGGTGCTGGAAGCTTCTCAAGAAGCACGCCGCGGCGGCAGAGCTCCGGCGACGGATCTCTCCGCACACGCTCCGCCACTCGTTCGCCACCCATCTGCTCGACGGCGGAGCCGACATCCGCGTGGTTCAGGAACTGCTCGGCCACGCGAGCGTCTCGACCACGCAGGTATACACGCTCGTGAGTCGCGAGCGACTCCGGGAGGTCTACGATTCCGCGCATCCGCGAGCCAAGCGTGCCCGGGCGCGGAAGGGATAGGGGAGGGCAGCAGCATGGAAGCAGCCGAACTGACGCGTCATAAAGAGCTTCTCGAAGAGCAGAAGGAGCATCTCCGCAAGCAGCTCGCGGATATGGGAGCCGACCCCGATCAGGAGAACACGGTCGACGGGCTTAACTTGGACTTCGGCTTCGCCGACAGCGCCCAGTCCACGGCCGAACGCAACAAAGTCCTGGCGGTCATCGAGCGTCTCCGAGAGAACCTGCACGACGTCGACCTGGCGCTGTCCAAGATCGAGAAGGGCACGTTCGGGATCTGCGAGCAGTGCGGGGAACCGGTCGGCGCGGAGCGGCTCGAGGCGATCCCGTACGCCCGGCTGTGCATGAAGTGCAAGCAGAAGGAAGGCAACTAGGCCGCCGCTCGCCCGACGAGGGCCGGCCCTTCGGGCCGGCCCTTTTCCATTCCGCCCTACGCAGTCCGAAGCTGGCAAATCCTGCGATTCAAGGGGGTGGTCCGCATGATCCGGCGGGTTGCGGTGTTCTTGGTTCTCGGGGCTCTTTTCGCCATCCCGGGAGTGGCGTCACCTGCGAAGAAGGACCTTCCGGTTCCCACGGCCGGGGCACCCCATATCTGGCTATGCCAGAACGTGTATTGCGGCAACGGCGAGGACACGGTCGTCGGAAGTTTCTCGTTCGGGGTGGGCTCTCCCTGGACGGCGGTTCCTACCAAGGCACCTTCGGAATGGATTTCGTAGCCCACAACGTCTGTCCGGAGGGCTCAGCGGTTTGTCGGCTGCGCATCGACTCGGCACCCGTGTTCCGCCGGGGGTACAGCGTCAGCGTCGACTTCTGTCTCGATTTTCTCTGCACGATCGTCCCCATCCCGGCTTTCGGACCTGCCATCGGTGGGACGTGCGAAGGCGCGATCCTGCTCGCGGGCGTGGCTCGGCTCACCTGTTCCTTCAACACCGGCTCAGGGCTATCCGGCACGCGCACCCTGCTCGTCGCGACCGTTCAGGAACTCTACAACGCGCCGTGCGACGTCTTCTGCGACGGACCGCCCCGGGGTCTCGACCAGTTACGTGGGCGTGTACACGCCCGGTGACCTCAAGAACCTCTAGGTCCGCGCGATCTGGGGAGACCTCAGCCCCGGGAGGGCGTGGCCCCCGGCCGCGTACCGCGGTCGCTTCGGGGACCGCGAGTCTCTCCTACTCGGACCTGAGTGTTCGGCCCCACCACGACCGTTCGAGTGAGCCACCCCGACCGGTACGTCACCCGTACACCGGAGAAGGTGTGTACCCCCGTCGCGGTGACATGGAACGACACCCAGAAGCCGCCGTCCTCGCCGGACTCGAGCACCACGCCCAACGCTTCGGGGAGCGCCGCGATGTCTTCCCGGGGGCCCTTGTCGGAGCCGAGCACGACCGGAGCGGCATCGTTGAACCGCGTTATCCGGATGGAGTCCAGCTGGATCGCCGGCGAGGGCTCATCGAGGCTGACGGCGATGATTCTGATCTCCCTTGGGCCACTCGGGTGGAACGGCCCGAGCCCGACGTGGATCTCCTCGTCGATCGCGGCGGTCATCCCGTACCGACTGTCCGAGTGAGTCGTTCCCAGCGTCCCCGGCAGCCCGAAGCCGGCGAATACGCCGGCGGCGATCACCAGACCGATCGCGGACGAGATCAACCCGGCCCTCAGAGGCGACATGCGTTTCACGGTACCGCCCCGCTTTTCCGGCGGCGAGGGCTCAACGTCTCGCGTTTCGGGGGTTTCGACCGTATCCGGCGAACCAGCCTCGTTCATCGCATCCATCCTGCTCACGATAGCGGATCGACCTGGACTTGAACTCGCCGCAGGCCTTGATGTAACGTCGCCGCCCACAAGACGACTCGTCGTTAGGTCGTCTTGTCGACAAATCGAGGGGGGAGCCTGGTGGCCCGCATCCTGAGCCTCGCCAACCAGAAAGGCGGGGTTGGAAAGACCACGACCACCATCAATCTCGGCGCTTCGATGGCGGAGCTCGGCAAGCATGTGCTCCTCGTGGATTTCGACCCCCAAGGCGCGCTGTCGGTCGGCTTGGGGATCAACCCGATGTCGCTCGAGCTCACGGTCTACAACCTGCTGCTGGAGCGTGAGGTCGACCCTCATTCGGCCGTGATCAAGACGGAGGTTCCCGGACTAGAGATCCTGCCGTCGAATATCGATCTCTCCGCAGCCGAGATCACGCTCGTCAGCGAGGTTGCCCGAGAGCAAGCGCTGAAACGGGCGCTGACCCAGTTGAGAAGTGGATATGACTACATATTGATTGATTGCCCCCCGTCGCTGGGCCTGCTAACGGTGAACGCGCTGACGGCTTCGGATGGCGTCGTGATCCCGCTCGAGTGCGAGTACTTCGCGCTCCGCGGAATGGCTTTGCTCATGGATACCGTCGAGAAAGTCCGCGACAGGCTGAACCCTGACTTGAGACTCGAGGGAATCATACCCACGATGTTCGATGGACGGACCCTCCACGGACGCGAAGTTCTCGAACGGGTGAAGGATGCGTTCGGGCCGTATCTGTACAAGACCGTGATCCGGAGGACGATCCGTTTCGCCGAGGCTCCTGTCGCCGGCGAGTCGATCCTCACCTACGCGGGGGCCTCATCCGGCGCCTCCGACTACCGCGCATTGGCCAAGGAGGTGCTTGGGATTGTCCACGAAGCGAGCGAGCTTGCCGGGAGCGGACGAGTTGTTCCGGACGACATCGGTGAAGGAAGCGACGGAACCGACGCCGATCCGTCCCTCGTCGCCGAGCCAGGAGCAGCAGGAACAGCCGAGAGTGGACAGAGCGCCTCAGAGATATATCGACAAGGAGACGAAGGCACACGTCCCCAAAACGGGGAGCGGGAGACAGCGGCACGAGGAGAAGGTGACGTTCTACTGCACCCGTGACGAGCTGCTGTCGCTCGAGCGCGCGCGCCTGTCGATGAAGGAGCACGGTATCTCGGCCGACCGAGGCCGGATCGTCCGCGAGGCGCTCTCCTACGTCCTGGCCGATCTCGATGCGAACGGCCCCGCGGCCATCCTCGTCGAGCGGCTCGGACGACGGCGCTGAAACCCTCGACCGATCCTCGAGGTCAAGTTTCACCCTATCTTGTGACAGGGTGAGGCTTCCAGGTCTATGAGCAGGATCGATCTCTATGGGTTCCTCGGAGCTGGGATCGGCTTGCTCTTCGGCATGATCGGGCACGAGTTCGCCCACGCACGCGCCGCTGTTTCTCTTGGAGATCAGACCCCTCGATTCATGGGCCGACTCACCCTCAACCCTAAGGCCCACGCCGACCCATTCGGGACGGTCATCATGCCGGGAGTCTTCTTGATCTCCATCCTCTTCAAGTCGACCTTCGGATTCTTCTTCGGCTACGCGAAGCCGGTCACCATCAACCCGAGCAGGCTGCGGAATCCACGGCGTGACGCACTCTTGGTCGCTTTGGCCGGCCCCGTCTTCAACCTTGCGGTCGCGATCGCTGCAGGGCTCGCGTTTCGCGCGGCCACCCCCGCGTTCGACGACAAGCTCATTTCAACGAGCCCCGACCTCGGGGACTGGAGACGGGCGCTTCTTCTGATCACGATCGTGAATTCGTTCCTGTTCATCATCAACATCCTGCCGATCCCTCCCCTCGACGGATCGAAGATCCTTGCGCGCTTCCTGTCGCCGCAGGCAGCGATGAAGATGGAGGAGTTCGGCCAGTATCTGATCTTCATCCTCATCGCCTTTTTCCTGTTCTTCCAGGGGGTTCTCGACAACATGGGCCGTGCCATCTACGGTCCGATCCTCGGACCACCCTTCTAGAGCCTCCTTCCCCGGCCTCGTTGGCCGGTCCCGGCACCGCCGCTACACTGGCCGGCGATGCCTTATCAGGTTCGAACCCAGGTTTTCGAAGGGCCTTTCGACCTGCTCCTTCACCTGATCTCCAAACGCGAGCTCGACATCTATGACGTGTCGCTCGCCGCGATCACCGAGGAGTACCTCGTGCACCTCAACCAGATGCAGGAGCTGGACCTCGAGGTGGCCACCGAGTTCCTGATCGTCGCGGCGACGCTGATCGAGATGAAGGCCTCCCGCCTGCTGCCGGGACCGCCTCGCGGCGACGACGAGATCGACGTAAGCGACCGCGACTTGTTGATCGCCCGGCTCCTCGAGTATCGAGCGTTCAAGGAAGCCTCCGCGAAGATCTCCTATCTGATGGGCGAGAACGCCGGATACCTCCCTCGGACGGTAGGTGCCGGCGAGGAGTTCGCGAAGCTCGCGCCCGACCTGATGGCGCGCGTCTCTCCGCAACGTTTCGCGGAGATCGCCGCTCGCGTGCTGGGACCCAAGCCCGTGATCCACATCGACACCTCCCACATCGCGCCGATCCGCATCTCGGTCGCCGAAGCGATCGAGCACGTTCGCGCCGAACTGCGGAAGCGCAAGAGCGCGACGTTCCGTCAGCTCGCTCGCGGGATCCCGGACCGGCTGAACGTCATCGTCCGGTTCCTCGCGGTGCTCGAGCTGATCAAGAGGGGAGAGGCCGACGCGTCACAGGCCGGAACCTTCGGCCAGATCGACGTGCGATGGCTCGGCGAAGCAGCGGCCTCCGGTCCGGTCGACGAGTACGGGGGAGCGCCGTTCGAGGAAGAGGCGCCCGGTGAGATCCGGCTCGACGATGTGATCGATCTCGATGGCACCGTCGTCGAGCTCGATCCTGCTGCGAGAGAGGAGCAACCGTGAGCAACGAGCTCCGCCGGATCCTCGAGGCGATCCTGTTCGTGACAGAGGAGCCGACGCCGCTAACGATCCTCGCTCAGATCACCGAGTCGTCGAAGGACGTCGTCGATTCCGAGCTCCGCGAACTTGCCGCCGACCTGGAGTCGTCGGGGCGCGGGGTCGCGCTCCGCGAGGTAGCCGGCGGATGGCGGATGTACACGCACCCCGACGCCGCGCCGTATGTCGAGCGGTTCGTTCGTTCGGTGCAACAGCCGCGGCTGACCCAAGCCGCGCTCGAGACGCTCGCGATCGTCGCGTACAAACAACCGGTGACCCGCATGCAGATCGCTGCGATCCGTGGGGTCGAGTCCGAAGGGGTCGTCGGGACGCTCGAGCAGCGCGGCTTGGTTACCGAGGTTGGTCGCGATCCGGGCCCGGGGCAAGCCGTCTTCTACGGAACGACGCCGCAGTTCCTCGAGCGGATCGGGCTCGTGTCCGTCGACCAGTTGCCGCCGATCGCGCTGATGCTTCCACCGGCCGCGGCCACCGATGAACTCGAACCGTAACCCGCGTCCTCCTCGTCCGCCGGCCCGCCGCTCGACCGATCCGAAAGCGAAGAGCCGGCGACGCACCCCATCGGCCGGGCGGCCGGATCGTTACGCCCGGCCCGACCGCCGGGGCGGATCCGACCGCGCCGCAAGGCCGGACACTGCGGCTAAGTCCGAACGGGCTCGGCCCGAGCGGTCGGCACGACCGGGCCGGTCCGCGAGGCCCGAACGCGCCGGCAGACCAGAACGGTTCGCGCGACCCGATCGCAAGACAAGGCCCGACCGCGCCGGTCGACCCGAACGGTCGTCGCGACCCGAACGGTCGTCGCGACCCGATCGGCCCCCGAGATCCGAGCGTGCCCGCAGACCCGAACGCTCGGCGAAGCCCGAGTGGCAGTCGCGACCGGATCGATCCGCGAGGCCAGAACACGAACGGTTCGATCGGATCGACCGCAAGCCCAGGCAAGATCGCGGCGGTCGGCCTGTCCGGCCGGCGC
>JBBDRM010000069.1 GCA_040905475.1 Actinomycetota bacterium | reverse complement strand
CCGCGGTTCTGGGACATCGACTTCTCGAAGCTGTCCATGCTCGGGCCGGTCGACGAGGCCGACGTCCAGGATTGGCCCTTCGACTACGCGGAGATCGCGCCGTTCTACGACGAGATCGAGCGCCTCATCGGCGTCGCCGGCGACGTCGACGCGTTACCGGACCTTTTGAAGCGGCACGCGCCGCGAGCGCATCAGTTCGTGATGCCGCCGGGCCCGGCGCAGTACTCGTCCATGCTGCTCTCGCAGGGCGCCTCGTTGCTCGGGCTCCACCCGTATCCGGTGCCGATGGCGATCAACTCGCGAACCTACGACGGCCGGCCGGCGTGCAACAACTGTGGGTTCTGCTCGCGCTACGGTTGCCCGATCCACGCGCGGGTCGGGGCGCTCGCACCCCTGCGTCGCGCGCTCATCGCCGGCGCCGAGCTGCGCGCGAACACGTTCGTCGAGCGGATCGTGCACGACGGGAAGCGAGCCACGGGCGTCACGACGATCGACGCGGCCGGGCGACGGCGGACCGAGTCCGCGGACGTGGTCGTGCTCGCCGGCTCGGCGATCGAGAGCGCGCGGCTGGGGCTGTTGTCCGCGTTCCCGGATCCGAGCAAGCTGATCGGCCGGTTCATGATGTTCCACTGGTTCACCTCGGGGTTCGGCGCATCGCTGAAGGAGCGCTACCACGCATGGCGCGGCCGCTCGACGTCGCACGCGGTGGACGACTTCTCCGATCCCGACTTCCCCGGCGCGCGGCTCGTCGCACAGGCGTCGGGGCTTCCGTACTTCCGCGGCGGCGTGCTCGAGCTCGGGGGAACCCAGGACCCGATCTCGGAGGCCAACACTTATCGCGGGCTGATGCCGCTGCTGTCGCCCGGCAAGGGGTTCGGCCGGCCGTTCAAGCAGCTGATGCGCGCGAGCCTGCTCCGCGACCGTCTGATGGGGATCGAGATGGTGGGCGAGGACCTTTCTCAATGGACGAACGTCGTCGACCTCGACCCCACGCTGAAGGATTTCCGCGGCTTGCCGGTCGCCCGCGTCACCTATCACCCGCACAACCACGAGATAATCGCCCAGCGCTTCTACATCCCGCTGATCATGGCGTTGCTCAAGGCCGCCGGCGCCGACGTGACGGCGGCGGTCCCGACGATGTCCTCGGACGCGTTCCCGGTCGGCGGGGGAGGCGACGTGCCTTCGAACTATCACGTGATGGGCGGGATGCGGATGTCGACCGATCCCACCAAGGGCGTGACGAACGCGCACGGCCGCGTGCACGGGCTCGACAACGTGCTGGTTGCGGACGGCTCGGTGTTCGTCAGCTCGGGCTCGCACAACCCGACGCTCACGATCATGGCGACGGCGCTGCGTAACGCGCGTGCCCTGGTAGCGGTCTCGGGCTCGCAGGCGGGCGGCGTGAAGGTGACGCGTCCGGACGAGCTGCCGGCGACCGGAGCCGGATCGGAAGCCGCGGCGGGCGGTGCGCTGATCGCGACGGCGGGCGCCTTGGCGTCGACGCTGCGCCGGCGGGCCCGGGAAGGCGACACGGCCTAGAATCCGCGCGTGATCGATCCGTTCGCTCCTGCGAAGCTCGGTCCCATCACGCTGCGCAACCGCATCATCAAGGCCGCGACGTTCGAAGGCGTAACCCCTCACCGTCTCGTCACCGACGAGCTGATCGCCTTCCATCGAGAAGTCGCGGCCGGTGGCGTGGGTATGTCGACGGTCGCGTACTGCTCGGTGTCGCGCGAGGGCAGTACCGACGGACACCAGATCGTCCTGCGAACGGAGGCGCTGGAAGGTCTGCGCAAGCTCACCGACGCCATCCACGCCGAGGGCGCCGCGGCCTGCGCGCAGATCGGCCACGCCGGGCCGGTCGCGAATCCCGACGGAACGAAGAGCCCGGCACTCGCGCCGTCTCGGTTCATGACGCCGATCCTGCGCCGCACCCGCGCGATGACCGACGCGGACTTCGTGCGGGTCGGCGACGACTTCGCGCGTGGCGCGAGGATCCTGTCCGAAGCCGGGTTCGACGCGGTCGAGGTGCACCTCGGCCACAACTATCTCCTCAGCTCGTTCCTGAGTCTCAAGCTGAACAAGAGGACCGACGCGCACGGAGGGTCGCTCGAGAACCGATCGCGGTTCCCACGCGCGGTCGTGCGCGCCGTGCGAGCGGCGGTCGGTACTGGTGTAGCGGTCACCGCCAAGCTCAACATGGACGACGGCGTGCGCGGCGGCTTCGGGCCCGAGGAGTCGCTCGCGTTCGCGAAGATGCTCCAGGCCGACGGAACCCTCGACGCGCTGGAGTTGACCGGCGGGTCGTCGCTCGCGAATCCGATGTACCTGTTCCGGGGCGGTGTCCCCTTGAAGGAGTTCGGTGCGACGCTTCCGCCGCCGATGCGGCTCGGCTTCAAGATCGTCGGCCGCCGGTTCTTCAAGACGTACCCGTTCGAGGAGGCGTACTGGTCGCCGCTCGCGCGCCGCTTCAAGGAGCAGCTCGACCTCCCGATCATCCTGCTCGGCGGCATCAACAAGCTCGAGACGATCCGCTGGGCGCTCGACGAGGGCTACGCGTTCGTCGCGATGGCACGCGCGCTGCTCGCCGACCCGGGGCTGGTCAACGAGATGCGGTCGGGGACTCGAAGCGAGTCGCGCTGCGATCACTGCAACAAGTGCGTGCCGACGATCTACACGGGCACGCGTTGCTTGCTGGACGGTTAGTCGCGGAAGATCGGCGGGCGCTTCTCTTTCCGGGCCCGGATCGACTCCTCGAAGTTCTGCGTGGTCATCCGGACGTAGAGCTGCGCGATGCCCTCATGATCCATGTGCGCTTGGAGGCTGCCGGTCTCCATGCTCGACCACAGCATGCGCTTGGTGATCTCGGTCCCGACGCGGCTGAAGCCCATGATCCGCTCGGCGAGCGCGTATGCGCGGTCGAGCAGGTGCTCGCGCGCGTAAACGTTGGAGAGCAGTCCGATGCGGTTGGCTTCCTCGGCGTCCACGTCTCGCCCGGTGAGCATGATGTCGAACGCGCGGCTCGCGCCGATCGCGCGCGGCAGCAGGTAGCTGATCCCGAGCTCGCTCGCGGTCAGGCCGTTGTTGATCCCGGCCGCGCGGAAGAACGCGCGCTCCGAGCCGAGCCGGATGTCGCACGCGAGCGCGAGGCAGAATCCGCCGCCGATCGCGGGTCCGTTCACGGCGGCGATCACCGGCTGGTGCATCTTCCGAACCGCGAGGATCACGTCGTCGAGGAGCCCCAGCGCCCGGCGCGCGATCGACGTGACGGTCAACCCGTCGATGTTCGGCACCATCCCCGGGTCTTCCAGATCCGCACCCGCACAGAACGCGTCTCCGGCGCCGGTCACCACGACCACGCGGGTCTCGTTGTCGACCGCGACCGCCTCGAGCGCCTCGCGGAACGGGATCATCACGTCGAACGCCATCGCGTTCATACGCTCGGGCCGGTTGAGCGTGACGAGCGTGACGCCCTCGCGCGGCTTCTCGATGTTCACGAACGACATGGGCGGGACTCTACAGTTCGAGGTCGGGGTGCGCCGTCAGGAACGCGGACGCCCGGCGCATCGACGTTTCGTTCTGCTTGTTGATGAAGCGGTAGATCTGCGCCTCGAAGTGCTTGAAGACCGGGCTCGTCAGGTTGTAGCGCTCCTCGAAATGCAGTCGGGTCGCGTTCGCGCCGACCGGGTCGAGCCGCACCCGTCCGGTCTGATCGTTGCCCGGCTTCTTCGAGAGCATCGTGTAGGTGTAGCCGCGGTCGGGCTCGACGTCGGTGACGAGCTCGAGCGCCGCCCCCTTGCGGCCGAACGGCATCTTGTAGATCACGCGCCGCAGGAGCCCGTTGCCGTTCGCGTCGCCGGGGTGGACGACCTCGACCCCGATCACCATCGGCGCGTACTGCGTCCACAGGTCGTAGCGCTGGAAGAGCCGCCAGACCCGCTCGGGCGGGTGCGGGATGTCGAGCGTGAACCGGTGCTCCCTCATACCGGCTTGAAGCGTGGCACGGATAGCTCGGCGTAGTCGTCCCAGACCAGTTCGACCGGCAGGCCGACGGTCAGCGTGTCCGGTGTCACCTCGACGACGTTGGAGACGAATCGGGTCTTCTCCGCGCCGGGGAGCTCGATCACCGCGACGGCGTACGGGAGCTGCTTTTGCAGGGCCGGCACGAACGCCTTGTGCACCCAGGTGTAGGTGTAGACGGTTCCGCGTCCTTCGACGTCGCGCCAGGCGAGGTTCGAGCCGCGGCACCGATGGCACACCGGGCCCGGCGGATGCTGGAAGCGCTCGCAGGTACTGCAGCGCTGCAGCACCAACCGGTGCTCCTTCGCCGCATCCCAGAACGGCGCCGTGTCGAGCGAGACCGGCGGCGGGATCATCCCGTCGGGGAAGTAGGTCATCGCGTCCGCCCCAGCAACAGCGCGCTGCCCGGGACGCCTGCGGCGCCGGTCACCAGACAGAGCTCGGCGCCGTCGACCTGGCTCGTGGATTCTCCACGGAGCTGGCGCACCCCCTCGACCACATGGTTGAGGCCGTGCACGTACGCCTCGGACAACGACCCGCCGGCGGTGTTGAAAGGCAGCGAGCCATCTTCGGCGAACGGGCCGCCCTCGCCGCGCTCGCAGAAGGCGAAGTCCTCGAACGCGATGAGCACCATCCCCGTGTAGTGGTCGTAGATCTGCGCGACGTCGACGTCGCTTGGGTTCACGCCGGTCGACTCCCACAGTCTGCTCGCGACGCGGGTGCCGCCGCCGGTCGTGTAGTCCTCCTCCGGCATGTTGTGGTTCGCGAACCCGGCGTAGCCGTAGCGAGGACCGACCGCCTCCTCGTACCCGAGCAGCTCGACGGGCTTCGACTTTGCGTTCCGCGCGCGCTCGGTCGTCGTGACGACCACCGCCGCGGCGCCGTCTGACTCGAGGCAGCAGTCGAACCGGCGCAGCGGGTCGGCGACCATCGGCGAGGAGGCATGGTCCTCGAGCGTCATCGGGCGGCCGTGCATCACGGCCCGCGGGTTGCGGTTCGCGTGCGCGCGCGTCTGCACCGCGACGAGGCCCATCTGCTCGGTCGTCGTCCCGTAGAGGTGCATGTGCCGGCGGACGATCATCGCCATGCCGGTCGTCGCGTTGTAGACGCCGTACGGCACCATCCAGCCGAACTCGGCCTCGACCAGATCGCGCGCGACTAGGAAACCGCGCTCGACCTTCGGCCAGACCTGCTCGGGCCCGGCGCCGAAGCGGACGAACTGCCCCTGACACAGCGAGCGGTAGGCGACGACCACCTCGGCACGTTTGGATTCGATCGCGAGCGCCGCGTGGCCGACGCTTGCCGGAGCGCCGCCGCCGCCGGGGAGCCAGACCATGTCGGCGAATCGCAGCTCGGGGATGCCGAGTGCCTGCGCGACGAGGATCGCCTCGTTGCGATCCCCTGCGAAGCTTGCGAGGCCGTCGACATCGTCGGCCGTCAGCCCGGCGTCGTCGAGGGCCTTGAGGATCGCCTCGCACGCGAGCGAGAACTCGCTCTGATCCGAGATCCCGCCCCACTTCGTGTATCGGGTCTCGCCGATCCCGACGATCGTCGCGTTCACGCCGGTTCACCCGGGGAGCGAACCCTCTTCCCGCAGGTGACAGTCACGGCAGTCACAACTGTCACATCGGGAGGAGGCGATGTGTTCGCAAGGGTTTCTGAAACACGTCAGACATGTCTGACACGTCAGACGCTCCCGAGAGCACGCACCACCAGGGCGTCGAGTGCGATAACGCCTTGCCCGGCAGGCCGGACCCGCACCGGGTTCAGGTCCAGTTCGGAGACCCGGCCGCCGACCTCGCACGCCATCTGCGACACCTTCATGAGCAGGTCGGCGAGCGCGTCGACGTCGGCTTTCGGGCGGCCGCGTGCGCCGTCGAGCAGCGGGAAGCCTTTGACCTCGCGGATCATCTCTTCGGCGTCGCGCCGGGTCAGCGGGGCGACGCGGAGCGCGAAATCTTTCAAGACCTCGACGAAGATCCCGCCGAGCCCGAACAGGACGACCGGCCCGAACAGGGGATCGTTCGTGAACCCGACGATCACCTCTTCGCCGTCGTCCGCGAGCTCCTGCACGAGCACGCCGTCGTAGCCGGCGTCGCCGGCGTGCTCCCGTCCGGCCGCGTCGAGCTCACGGAAGGTCGCCGCTGGGTCGGTCACGCCGATGCGAACGAGTCCCGCGTCGGACTTGTGCAGGATCCCGGACCCACACGCCTTCATCACGACGCGCCCGCCGAGCTTCGAAGCCGCGTCGACCGCCTTCTCCTCGGTCTCGCACAAGGCCGATCGCGCGAACGGAACGCCGAACTGCGCGGCGAGCGACGCCGAGTCGTACTCGGACAGCGCCCCCGAACCGGCGAGCATCGTCTCGAAGCCGCTCGGCACTCGCGGCGCCGGCGCGACGCGCTCCTCGAAGGTCGAGAGGAACTTCCAGTAGTCCAGGTACCGGCGCAGGCCGACCACGAAGGAGCGGAACGAGCGGAACATCGGGACGCCGCCATCGACGAGGATCCGATAGCCCTCCTCGTCGGTCACCGGCGAACCCCAGATCACGATGACCGGCTTCTTCGCTTCTTTGTACGCGTCGACGATGTCGCCGGCGACGACCTTCGACATCGATGGCAGGATCCCGGTGATCGGACAGACGAGGATGTCGACGTTCGGGTCGTCGAGGCAGATGTCGATGCACTGCTTGTTCAGCCCGCCCTTCCGAACGACCTGCGCCCCGTTGTCGACCGGGTTCGACACCGTGAGATAGTCGGGAATCGCCTCGCGGAGCTTCTGCTGCGATCCCTCCGTCAGCGTTGGAAGCGTCAGCCCGCCCCATGCGCAGAGGTCGGCCATGTGCGCTCCCGTCCCGCCGGAGATCGCGTAGACGCACAAGCCCTCGCCGTTCGGACGCGGGAGCCGCGTGAACAGAGCCGAGGTCTCGAGCAGCTCGTCGAGGTCGTCCACCCGCACCATCCCGTACTGACGGAAGAAGGCGCTCATCACATCGTCCGATCCGGTCAGGTGCCCGGTGTGCGCCATCGCCATCCGCTGCCCGGCCTCGGTCCGCCCGATCTTCACGAGCACGATCGGCTTGCCGGCGCGCGCGGCCTTCTCGGCCGCGGCCTTGAGGCGGGGGATCGACTTGAATCCCTCGATATACGCGGAGACCACGGCGACGTCGGGCAGGTCGACGAAGTACTCGATGAAGTCGGCCGACTCGAGGTCGGCCTCGTTCCCGGTCGGTGCCCAGTACTTCACGCCGATGCCGAGCTCGACGCCTTGCGCGATCGGCCGACCCTGGTGACCCGACTGCGTGATCAGCGCGAGCTTCTTCCCGTCGGTCTCGGGGAACATCTCGAACGCGTTGACGTTCGTGTTGGGGCCGAAGAGTCGCACCCCGCCGTCGCGTGCGATCTTGGCGAGCTCCTCCTCGCGCTTCGCGCCCTCGGCGCCGACCTCGCGGAAGCCGGCAGTGAAGATCACCGCGAAGCGCGCCTTCTTGGCGACGGCGTCGCGGAGGCCCTTCTCGGCGTCGCCGATCATGATCACGGCGACGTCGATGTCGGCAGGGACCTCCTCGAGCGTGGGGTAGCACGCGATCCCGTCTATGTCGGTGAGGCGCGGGTTCACTCCGTAAACGGTGGCGCCGTCGCGATCGGCGCGGGCCTTGACCTTCATGAGCAGCGCGTAGCCGGGCTTGCGCTTGTCGTCGGTCGCGCCGATCACCGCGATCGTGCGCGGGTGGAAGAAGCGATCGAGCCCGGCCGTCACGACGCTCGCACGAAGAGTCGCCGGGACGGGAAACTCATCCCATTGCCGGAACGGAACGACGCGGTGTATTCCTCGATCTGAGCGCGCACGGCCTTGCGCTCATCTTCGGAGAGGCTCTCGACGATCGGCACCAGAGGTCCCGAGCAACCTGTGGAGAGTTCCCAGTAGCTCTCGAAGCTCGGATGCTCGTGGGGATGGTCGATCGTCTCGACCTCTACGTGCGCGAAGCCGGCCGCCGACGCGGCGGCTTTGTTGTCCTCCTCCTTGGTCAGCGGGAAGAACCCCCCGCCGGGAGGAGGCGTGAAGTGCCCGCGCTGCATCAGGACCGCGCCGAGCATCATCATCCACGGGTTCGTCTCCAAGGGACCCCACACCGCGTACGCCAGCGTGCGGCCCGGCTTGAGGACGCGCCGGATCTCCGCGAACGCCTTTGCCACGTCCGGGACGAGCATCAGGCCGTAGCGCGACAGCACTCCGTCCACGGACGCGTCGGGGAGGTCGATCGCTTGCGCGTCGATGACGCGCGTCTCGACGTTCGACACCCGACGCTCCTTGGTGTTGGTTTCGGCGATCGAGACCATGCTCGGCGCGAAGTCGCTGATGATCACGTTTACGTCTGGCCGGTCCTCGGCGAGCGTCAGGCCGAGTTCCCCAGGCCCGGCGGTGAGCTCGAGGATGGTGTCGCCGGGCTTGGCTTCCATCGCGGCGATCATCCGCTCGGTGACGGGATTCTCGGTCACCTTCATGAACACGCGGTACTGCTCGTAAGCGGGTGCGAGCGCATCCCAGATCTTGAGGCTATCCCTCGTCGCGTCGTCGGTCATCGTCGGCACCCCTTCACTGAGTCGGTCTCCATTGCGGAAGGCTAACGCCGTCCTCGACGTCCTCCCACGCGACCTCTATGGGCATGCCCTCGGCGATCTCCTCGTTCGGCGTTTCGAGCAAGTTGCCGATCATCCGCACCCCTTCGTCGAGCTCGACGACGATCACGTTGTACGGCGCGCGGTCGGCGAACGCCGGGAGCACGGGCGGGTGGGCGATCACCCAGGACCAGACCCGTCCACGACCCGAAGCCGGCACCCACGCCTGCTCGAACGAGTTGCACCGGGGACACATGGGGCGCGGTGGGAACCGCAGCGTGCCGCATCCCCCGCACGCCTGCAGCAAGAGCACGTGCCGCGCGCACGCTTCCCAGAAGGGCTCCGAGGCATCGTCGGGGCCCGGCACGGGACGGAGCGGCTGGGAACTCAAGGCTTCCTCAATACCAGCGACGACGTCGGCACACCGTTGCCGCTCGTGACGAGCACGTTCTCGCAGTTTTCGACCTGCGACGTCGACGTGCCGCGCAGCTGGCGCACGCCCTCGAGGATCAGGTTCATCCCGTGAACGTACGCCTCGGACAGCGACGAGCCGCTGGTGTTCGAGGGCAACGCACCGCCCAGCTTCAGATTGCCTTCGGCCGCGAACGGCCCACCCTCGCCGGGCTTGCAGAAGCCGTACTCTTCGAGCGAGATCACGATCAGCGGCGAGAACGCGTCGTAGAACTGGGCGCAGTCGATCTCGTCGGGCCCCATCCCGGCGAGCCGCCACAGCTCCTGCGCTGCGTACCGGGCCGGCGTGTCAAGCGGGTTCGCCGTGAAGTAGTTCGCCATCACGAGGTGGTCGGGCCCGATCCCTTGCGACGCCGCCCGCACCAACACGGCCGGCTGCTTCAGCGCCGCGGCCCGCTCGGGCGTGGTCAGCACGAACGCGAGCGCGCCGTCCGACTCGAGGCAGCAGTCGAAGAGGCGCAGCGGTTCGGACACCCAGCGCGCGGCCAGGTAGTCATCCATTGTCATCGGCTTGCGCATCATGGCGTTCGGGTTCCGGGTCGCGTGCTCGCGGACCGACGTC
This sequence comes from Actinomycetota bacterium, assembly GCA_040905475.1. Classification (NCBI taxonomy): domain Bacteria; kingdom Bacillati; phylum Actinomycetota; species Actinomycetota bacterium. The sequence continues at coordinate 25,996 of JBBDRM010000069.1, read as the reverse complement.
GCCACATGGCCGAGGTGCTCCTGGGTGGTGCCGTATTCGATCATGTGGCGGCGCGTCAGCATCGCGATCTGATCCACCGGACGCGACAGGCCGAACGGCAGGAACCACTGCATCTCGCCGGGCTGCTTGTTCGTGGGTCGCGTCGCCCACGGCCGCCCGCCGGATCCGCGATTCCGGGCACGCCAGACGACGACGGTCTCCGCCACGCCGGTCGCGATCGCCATCGCCGCGTGCCCGACCGCGCCGCAGCCCGCGCCGCCGCCGTAACCGACGTCCCCGAAGAACGAGAGGTTCGGGATGCCGAGGTTCCGGACGATCTCGACCTCCATGGTGTTCTCGAGCGAGAACTTGACCAGGCCGTCGACGTCTTTCGCGGTCAGGCCGGCGTCGTCGAGCGCCATCTTGATGGCCTCGAGCGCGATCGTCCGCTCGGGCCGCCCGATGTTCTTCGAGAACTCGGTGTGCCCGACGCCCACGATGGCTGCGGCGTCGCGCGGATAGTCGTTCAGAGGGCCTCCCCGATCGGCAGAAGGTTAAGTGTCCCGGTGACCTGACGCGCGTGTCAACCGAGGACCGAGTGGGTCCTTGAAGTTTGTGTTCCCTGGTTATGTCCTACTCTGATAACCGGAGAAGAGTGCCAGATACTTCGTGTAGGAGAAGACTCGCCACTTCTTGCGTCCGGTCATTTCGTGCAGGATTCCGCACTCGGCCAGATCGGCGACGAGTGCCGAAGCGGTCGGCTGTGACACCTTCAAGCGCTTCTGCACGATCCGGGCGGTCACGGTGGGCTGACCGAGCAGAAGGTCGAGGAGCTCCAGGCCGTTGTGGGCTCTCCGTCCAAGACGAGATGAGATCAGAACCCGGTGTTCATCTCGCAGTTGGAGGATATGCATGGCCGTGTCTGTTGCCTCGACGGCGGTCTGCGCCATGCCATCGAGGAAGAACTTCAACCAATCCTCCCACGCGCCCTCATCACGGATCGCCTGAAGGCGATCGACATACTCGTCCTTGTGCTGTTTGAAGAACAGCGAGGGATACAGAAGCGGCCGCTGTAGGACACCCTGTTCGACTAACCAAAAAGTGATAAGCAGGCGTCCTGTTCGACCGTTGCCGTCGAGGAATGGATGGATCGTTTCGAACTGCGCGTGAGCGATCCCTGCTTTGAGTAGGTGCGTTCCGGGCCTCTCATGGAGATAACGTTCAAGGTCGGCGAAGGCAGGTCCCACAACGTCGGGAGGCGGCGGCACGAAGCGCGCGGTTGCAGGCGAAGCGCCGCCGATCCAGTTCTGTGTCTTTCGCACCTCGCCAGGTGTCTTGTGAGGCTCCCCACCGCGTACACCATCCATCAAGACCTTGTGGACCTCGCACAGGAGTCGACGTGACAGGGGCAGGGCCGGGAGGCGCTCGAGACCGTGGCGCATGGCTTTGATGTAGTTCCAGATTTCCCGAACGTCGACCGACGTTGCTGCTTGTTCCTGTGCAGCCTCGTACTCGAGGATGTCCATCATCGAGGCGTGAGTCCCTTCGATTTGGCTCGAGAGAACGGCCTCTCTGCGGACATACATGGCGACGAACAGATCAGCGTCGGGAAGGATCGCGACGGCCCCATCGAGGCGACCAATCGCTTGGTCCGCCTTTGAGTGAAGATCTTGAAGTTGCTCGTCTACCTCGAGGTCCTTCGGCGGAAGTAACTCGGGTAAGAATGCCTGATAGCCTCCACTTTGCTTTTCGTACCTGCCTGCTCTGGTGCTCATATCTGTCCCTTTGACTCGTTTTCACGAGTCATAAGGATATCACAGCATCCTTATCTCTCCTGGAAACTTAGGTGCACGTGGCTTATCACTTGATCCCGCAGTGAAAACGAAGCGCGGCTAAGCTTAAGTGTCTGATTTGTCCGATACTGGCGGTCGCTCTAGGAGCGGTCGATCACGCCGCGCGCGAACGTCTCCATCTTCGACACGTACTCGTCCGGCGTAGAAGCCTTGAACCCGACCTTGATGTGCGTGGCGCCGGCCTCGTGCATCGCGTCGGCTTGGCGCCGAGCGGAGTTCACGTTCACCGAGCCGTCCACGTTGTGTAACCCCCGGCGGATCGGCACGGCGATGTCGAACGTGCGATCGAAGGCCAAGCCGTAGTCGTCCCGCGCCCGGCGCACACCTTCCCGCACGCGCTCGGGATCCTCGCGAAAGAACGGCGTCCATCCGTCTCCGTGCTCGACGGCCCTTCGGAGCGCCCGCCACGAGTTCCCGCCGACCCAGATCGGCGGCCGGGGCGACTGGAGCGGCCGGGGTGAGATCGAGACGTCGTTCGCCTCGAAGTGCGGCGTCGAGACGTCGAGCCACTCCTCGGCCCAGCAGCGCTTCAGGACCTCGAGCGACTCGTCGGTGACCGCGCCGCGCTCGGCGAACGACGCACCGAGGATGTTGAACTCCTCCTCGAGATAGCCCGACCCCACGCCGAGGATCAGCCGCCCTCCCGACAGCTGGTCCAGTGAGGCGGCGATCTTCGCGATCTGGAACGGCGAGCGGTACGGCACGATCAGCACGTCGGTGAGCAGACGCACACGCGAGGTAACCGCCGCCGCGTACGACAGCACCACGAACGGCTCGTACCACGTCTGCCCGCCGCCGTCGGCGGCCCACTGCCGCGGCGCGACCGAGTGATCCTGCGCGGTGATGAAGTCGAAGCCGAGCTCGTCCGCGGCCCGAGCCAAGGCGACGACGGTCTCGGCCGGCGAGTCGCCGAGCCGTACCCCCATCTGGCCGAGCGGGATGGTCCCCAGCCCGAACCGCAGGGACGCCGACGTCGCTACTTCTCCGGGAGCTTGAAGATCCGGACCGCGTTGCCCGCGAGGATGTCGTACCGGTCCTCGTCGGATACGCCGACCATCTGCTCGTTGATCCGCATCCGCGAGTACGGCCAGTCGTTCCCGTGGTGCGGATAGTCCGTGGACCACATCATGTTCTTCACGCCGACGAGGTGCCGCTGGTACACGCCTGTGAAGTCGATCATGAACGTGGCCGCGAAGTTCTTGCGCCAGTAGTAGCTCGGGGGCTCCTTGATCGTGATCTCGCCCCAGCCGCGGTTCCGCCAGTAGCGGTCGTCGAGCTGCTCCAGGTAATGAGGGATCCAGCCGACGCCGATCTCGGTCAGGACGATCTGCAGATCGGGGATCCGGTCGAGCACGCCGGAGAACAGGAAGCCGGTGAAGACCGGCGTCGTCCGCGTGAACACGCCCGACATCGCGCCGACCGCTCGTTGGTTCGCCGCGCCGCCGCCCTTCTTCACGCCGCTGGTCACCTTCTGGCCCGACTCGTATGACTTCACGCCCGACGCGCGGCTCATGAGCGAGATGTGGATGTTCAGCGGCATGTTCGCGTCGACGCAGGCCTGGAAGAACGCGTCGTCCTCCGGCGAGATGTTCTCGCCACCCGACGGCCACGACGAGATGACGACCGTGTGCGCCTTCTTCTTGATGGCCTTGTCGAGATACTTGAGCGCGGTATCGATGCCGAGGTTCGGGATCTGGTAGCAGGAGATGAGACGCTCGGGGTCCGCGGCGGCGAACTCGTCGAAGATGAACTCGTTGTAGGCGTCGATCCCGGCCAACGAGATCTCCTCGTCGGGCATCGAGAGCCAGTGACCCATCGTGCGCTGCGGCGGGAAGATGATCTCCGCATCGATCCCGTCGATGTCCATGTCGCGGAGGCGCTCCTTGCCGTCCCAGCAGCCGGGTCGCGTCTCGTCGTAGGAGACGCCGAACCACTTGAACTCCTCGAAGCGGCGGCCCGGCGTCGAGACGAGGCCGATCGGATCGGGAGCGCCGACCGAGAACTGCCACGCGTCGCCGCCCTCGTGGTCCTTCACGAGCTTCGGGGCGTGCTCGGCGTACTTCTTGGGGAGGTGCTTCTCCCAGATGTCGGGCGGTTCGAGGATATGAACGTCGGCGGAGACGATCTCGTACTTCCTGCGACCCATCGCGACCCCCTTGGCGGTTCCAGCGGCGTGGGCCAAGCATAAACCCGAACCCCCCCGACCTGACAAGCGCGTCAGGTCAGTCCTGGCCGCGGATCCATGGTGGCCGCCCGCCCGCTCGTAGCCGGTCCCGCTGCGGCGCGGTTCTTGCTGCGGAGGAGTACACACAGTGTCCGCTGGCGCCGCAAGAAAGGCATCGAGCCCCTGGCCGACCTCCCACCCGCTCCCGGACTGGCGGCGCGCTCTGGGTCGAGCGAGCCCTACTGCTCGAGGTAGACGGTCTCCCCGCCGGCCTCGTCGCGGGCGAAGATGCCGAACGCCGTCTCGTTCCCGACGGTCTCCTCCGTGTGGACCACACCTTTCGGGACGTAGAGATACTCCCCGGCGATCACCTCGTGCCGCTCCCCGTCGATCTCGAAAGCTGCCCGCCCGCTGACCACATAGGCCCCCGTGTCGGCTGTGTGGTAATGCGGCGGAACCTTGACGCCCGGTTCGGTAGCGAAACTGCCGAACCACAGCGTCGGCGAGCCGACGGTCTCCTTCGAGATCGCAACGACGACCTCGACGCCGTCGGCCGTGCGCAGCTCCGCATCTTCCTTCCGGATGACTCTCGATACGTGTTCCATAATCAGTGGCCTCCCGATCCGTACCGCGTCTCGAGCAGGCGCGCCAGCCGTTCCCGGTGCCAGTCCGCGGAACCGAACGCCGCCTCCGACGCCTTCGCGCGCTTGAAGTACAGGTGCATGTCGTGCTCCCAGGTGAACCCGATCCCGCCGTGCACCTGGATCCCGCTCGAGGCGACGCGCCGGTAGGCGTCCGATGCGTACGCCTTCGCCATCGAGGATGCGATCGAGGCGTCCGGGTGGCCGCGCTCGATCGCCCATGCCGCGAATGAGACGGCGTTCCGGAGCGATTCAACGTCGAGGAGCATGTCGGCCGCGCGATGCTTGACGGCCTGGAAGGAGCCGATCGGCCGGTCGAACTGCACGCGCTGCTTCGCGTACTCGACGGAGAGCTCGACGACCCGCTCCGCTCCGCCCAGCATCTCCGCGGACAGCCCGACGTACGCGCGGTCGAGCACGCGGTCGAGCGCGCCGTGATCACCGTCGCCGAGGCGCTCCGCCCGCGCGCCGTCGAAGCGGACGTGCGCGACCCTGCGGGTGGAGTCCATCAGCTCGACGGGAGTCGCCGAGAGGCCGGCGCCATCCGGCACGAACAGCTCGCCGCCTGCCTCGACCACGATCCGGTCGGCGGTCGCGCCGTCGAGCACGTAGCGCGCCTCGCCGTTCAGAACGAACGCATCGCCGTCGGGCCGGGCCTCGACGCCGGTGTCGGACAGCGCCGCGGCCCAGGTGATCTCGCCGCTCGCGATCGCCGGGAGCAACTCCTTCCGCTGTTCCTCGGATCCGGCCTCGAGCACCGCGTGGCCCGCGAGCACGACGGTCGAGAAGTACGGGCCCGGCAGCACGACCCGACCCATCTCGGTGAGCAGGATCGCGAGCGCCGAGAACCCCATGCCGACTCCGCCGGCGTCCTCGGGGAACGGCAGGCCCATCCAGCCCAGCGCGGCCATCTTTCGCCAGACGTCGTCGCGCCATCCGCGCGGGTCGTCCATCATCTCGCGGGCGTACGAGACCGGCGCTTCCCGCTCGAGGAACGCGCGCGCCGCTTCGCGAAGCGCCCGCTGTTCGTCGGAGAGCTCGAGCTCCATCGGCTGTGCCGGCGTCAGTCGCGGTGTGAGGCGCCGAAGATCGTTTGGTGCCAGATCGCGGCCATCGTCTCGGCGACGTCGGCCCGTTTGAAGTCGGCGCCGCGGACGAGCCAGTAGTAACAGAAGCGCTCGATCATCGCGACGAGCGAGACGGCGGCGATCCCCGCGTGGATCCCGTCGCGACCCTCCTGGCTCCGGGAATGCCGGATCGCCTGGGCGATGCGGCCGGCGAACTTCGCCAGCACCTCGCGGCCGAGCTTGTCGAACCGCTCGTCCTGGGGGCGGGCCGACATCCACGCGACGACGACGGGCGAGTTCTCCTCGTAGTTGTCGATGAAGAACTCCATCCAGCGGCGCAGCTGCTCGTAGCCGGCTTCGCCCTTCTGGATCCCCTCGAGCTGGTCGGCGAGCACGTACATGCGCTCGGCGGTGCCGATCGCGAGGGCCTCGAGAACCTCGGCCTTGTTCGAGAAGTAGAGGTAGAAGGCGCCGTGGCTCGTGCCGGCCTCCTGGGTGATGTCGTCGACGCGCGTCTCGGGGTAGGAGCGCTCGCGGAAGACCTTCTTGGCAGCGTCCAGGAGCCGCTGGCGCGTCCGTTCCCCCTGCTCGCCGAGGACGCGGACCGCTCCCTCGCCCCGGGTGCGGCCGGTCTGGCTGCCGTTGGTGGGACCGGCGCTGCGGGTGGCGATCTTCTTGCTCGAGCCCTTGGCCATGATCCCCCTCGCCCCGTGTCACCTGACGCCATTTCCGTCACGTGACGCATGGGTCACGTCATGGTACAGGCGAAGACCCAGCGGACCAATCGGGCCAGCCGGTTCCGGTCCAGAGCGCTCTCCTCACTAGACTCTCCCGCCATGACCGACCCGGAGATCCGCGAGTGGATCGAGCGGCGGTTCGCCGTGCCCGAGCCGAGCATGGACAAGGTCCGCTCGCTGGCCGACGCGGTCGCCGACGCCGTCCGGCCCGGCGACGCGCTCCATCTCGGGATGACGCACACGCGGGGCAGCGCCGCGGTGTGGGAGGTGCTTCGCCGCTTCCACGGCACCGACCCCGGCTTCGAGCTCCAGGCCGTTCAGGTCTCCAGCGGCTATGCGCCGCTCGTGCACGCGGGCCTTGCGCGCAAGATCGTGACCTCCTGGGCGGGCGACTCCTATCTGACTCCCGGCCCGAACCCCGTCTATCAGCGCGCGTGGTCGAACGGCGTCGAGTTCGAGCACTGGTCGATCCTGACCTTCGCGCAGCGGCTCGCCGCCGGCGCGCGCGGGCTCGGATGGGCGACGACTCGCTCGCTCGCCGGCTCGAGCATGCAAAAAGACAATGCCGCGCTCATCAAGGATCTCGGCGATGGGACGCTCGCGATCCGCGCGCTGGTGCCCGACGTGTCGATCTTCCACGCGCCGGCCGCGGACCCGCAGGGCAACGTGCTCGTCTCACCGCCCTTGATGGAGAACCTCTCGGGCGCGCTCGCGGCCCGGCGGGGTGCGATCGTCACCGTCGACAAGGTCGTCGACGCCGCATTCGTGCGCGAGCACGCGCACCTCACCCGGCTCCCGGCCGCTGCGGTTCGCGCCGTCGTCGAGGCGCCGCTCGGCGGCCATCCCGGCGGCATGCGTCCGGCGGGCATCGAGGGCATCGAGGGGTACGGCGAGGACTACGACTTCTGGGTCGACATCCGCCGCGCTTCGCGCGACCCGGCGCAGATGGACACGTGGATCAAGGAGTGGGTGCTCGACTGCGACACGCACGAGCGCTATCTCGACCGCCTCGGCGCGGATCGGATCAAAGAGCTCCGACGCCGCGCGCAGCCCGACTCGTGGCGCGAGGACCTGGAAGCGTTGCTGCCCGAGGTCAAGCTCGACGAGCCGCCGAACGCGATCGAGACGGCGATCGTCGCCGCCTCGCGGGCGCTCAAGGAGAAGGTCCGCGCAACGGATGCCACGGCGATGCTCGCCGGCGCGGGGATGGCCAACCTCGCGGCCTGGCTCGCCGCCTACGACCTCGCGGCCGAGGGGACGATCGTTGATCTGGTCGCGGAGATGGGGCTCGTCGGATACTGGCCCCGGCCCGGCGAGCCGATGCTGTTCAACCAGCGCAACTTCCCCACCTGCACGATGCTCGCCGACATCGACACGACGCTCGCGATCGTGATCGGCGGCGCGAACGCCCGGTCGGTCGGCTCGCTCGGCGCCGCACAGGTCGACCGCTTCGGCAACATCAACTCCACCGAGATCCCCGGCGAGCAGCTGCTGATGGGCTCCGGCGGCGCGAACGACGTCGCGACGTGCGCGACCGAAAGCGTGGTCGCAGTCGCGCAGTCGAAAGAGCGGATGCTCGATAAGGTGCCGTACATCACCGGGCCGGGGGAGCGGGTCACGACGCTGGTATCGACTCTGGGTGTCTACGAGAAAGACCAGGGCGAGTTCGTGCTGACCGGCGTGTTCGGCGAGGACCGCGACGCGATCGCGCGCGAGTGTCGCGAGCGGTGCGGCTGGGCCCTTCGCGTCGCGCGAGACCTTCGCGTCGAATCTCCCCCGACCAGAGAAGAGCTTCGGACGCTCCGCATCTTCGACCCGCACGGCTGGTTCAGGAGCTGAGTCGCATGGGACTTCTTGAGGGACGCAAGGCGCTTATCACCGGCGGTGGATCGGGCATCGGACGCGCGACCGCGCGCCGTATGACAGAGGAAGGCGCGCAGGTGTGCGTGCTCGACATCGACGCAGACGCGGCCGAAGCGGTTGCGAAAGAGCTCGACGGTCACGCGTTCACCGCGGACGTACGCGACACCGAAGCCGTCGCGAGCGTGGTCTCTCGGGCCGCCACGGCGATGGGCGGGCTCGACGTGATGTTCAACAACGCCGGCACCTCGTTTTTCGGGCCGTTGCACATGTACACGCCCGAGGCGTGGGGCGACATCATCGGCGTGCATCTCACCGGCGTGTTCAACGGGATCCGCGCGGCCGCTCCGCTCATGGTCGAGGCCGGCGGGGGAGCGATCGTGAACACCGCCTCGATCTCGGGGACGCGCCCGTCGGCCGGTGAGGCGCCCTACGCGTCGGCGAAGGCGGGGATCGTCGCGCTGACGGCGGTCGCGGCGTTGGAGTACGCGCCGACGGTCCGGGTGAACGCGGTCTCGCCGGGGATGATCGACACCAAGCTCACCGAGCCGCTGAAGATGTTCCCCGACCGGATGGAGCACTTCGTGGCCAAGACCCCGCTGGCCCGCATCGGCACGCCGGAGGAGATCGCCGACGTGGTGGTGTTCCTCTGCTCGGACCTGGCGCGGTTCGTGACCGGCCAGAACATCGTGATCGACGGCGGGATGACGCTGCACGGCGCCGGGACGGACGGGCTGCTCGACTACTTCTTGGCGTTCGCCCGAAACGCTGAGGGGCAGGACCCACCAGCCGAGCCGGAGAATAGGTAACTCCGATGAGGATCCGTCCCGCTCTCGCCGCGCTCGCCGTCCTGGCGGCCGGGCTCATCCCGTCACAGGCCGCGGTTCCCGACCAGGGCACCTTGACGCCTGGGACGCCGCTCCTGACCTGGGCGGGCGAGGCGCCCGGCGGCGAGATCAACCCGCTGCTGCTCGTCAGCCCGGTTCCCGAGCTCCGGTGTCTCGTCGCAGAGTGCGACACCTTCAAGGTGACCGTCGCCCTCGGCGCCGGCTACTGGGCCGCAAATCCGAAGGGCGCCGTCGAGTTCGCGATCAAGTGGGTCTACGACGGCGTGATCGATCTCGACCTCCAGGTGCTCGACTCGAGCGGCACGGTCATCGCCCAGTCCGCGGCGGTCGACTCCAACGCCGAGAGCGTGTTCGTCGCGAACCTGGCCGACGGCGTCTACACGGCGCGCGTGATCCCGTCGAACACGTTCAACCCGGACGCGGAGCCGGGCCCCGTCCCGTACGGCGGCTTGGTTCAGGTCGAAGTCCCCGTCCTCGATCCGCCGGGGCAGGGCGAGGCGCTGCTGCCCAACCTCCGGCCGACGGCTCCCGACGGCTTCCACGTGTCGTCCGCTCTCAACCTGGTGCCGTTCCCGGAGAACCCGCTGCTGTCTTGCTACGCGGAAGAGACGCTGCAGAACCCGGACCATCCGACGCGATGCCTGCGCTTCAACCAGACGATCGCGAACGTCGGTACGGGGCCGCTGATCCTTCGCTTCGGGCTCGCCGGCATCGTGACGCCCGGCGGCAAGGACAACATCATCGTGCAGCGCATCTTCTCGAGCGACGGGTCGTACGTCGACACGCCGCTGAACGAGACCTACCAGTTCCACAAGGTGCACGCGCACCTGCACTACAAGGGGTTCGGCCAGTCGATCCTGTATCCGTGGAGCGAGCAGGGCGGACGGTCGGAGACCCCGATCAGCATCGGCAAGAAGGTCGGCTTCTGCGTCATCGACGTGCTGTTGCTCGACGAGTACTGGGGCGAGACCGGCAACGGCCCGCGCGCACACGTGTTCCCCTTCGATTGCATCGTGCCCGACGAGCTCGACCCGGCCGGACCCCAGATGTGGGTCGAGCAGGGCGTCGCGGTCGGGTGGGCCGACGTCTACGGCTGGAACCTCGCCGACCAGTACATCAACATCACGAACGTTCCCGACGGGATCTACGAGATCGTCCAGAAGGCCAACCCCACCTCGTCGGTGCTGGAGACGACGGCCGCGGACAATTGCTCGTCCACGATCATCCAGCTCACCGGCGACGTGGTCACGACCCCGTTCGGGCCCGGCACCGCGACTCCCTGCCCGGCCTGAGCGCCGCGTAGGATGCCTCCCGCGCCGGGCCGGGTGGCCCGTCGGCCAGGAGGTCCTCCATGAGATGGGAAGGATCGATCGCGTTCGTCACCGGCGCGTCTCGCGGCATCGGGGAGGCGGTCGTACGCGCCGCAGCGAAGCGGGGCGCTCAGGTCGGTCTCATATCCCGGTCCGAAGATGAGCTCCGTGCGCTCCTCGAAATGGTCGGCGGCCGCGGCGCGGTCGCGTCGGCCGACGTCTCCGACCGGGATCAGACCGAACGCGCCGTCGCGAAGCTCACCGCCGAGCTCGGGCCGGCCGACATCCTCGTCAACAACGCCGGCATCGGCGCATTCGGAGCATTCGCCGATACCGACGTCGAGACCTTCGAACGGCTCATGCGGGTCAACTACCTCGGCACGGTCTACGCCACGAAGGCGGTCCTCCCCGGCCTGCTGGAGCGCGGACGAGGGCACATCGTGAACGTGGCCTCGATCGCGGGACGGATCGGCGCGCCGCTCGAGGCGGCCTACTCCGCCTCGAAGTTCGCGGTCGCCGGGCTCACCGAGGCCCTCGCGATCGAGCTCGCTCCGCGCGGCATCGGCGTGTCGATGGTGAATCCCGGGCCGGTCGCGACCGAGTTCTTCGCGGCCCGAGGGCACCCCTACCAGCGCAAGACGCCGAAGCCGATCTCGGCAGAGCGGGTCGCGCGCGACGTCATCACCGTCGTCGAACGAGACAAGCTCGAGACCTATCTCCCGCGCTGGCTGCGTCAGGCCGTCGTCTCGCGGGTACTGTTCCCTCCGCTGTTCAAAGCCGGAACCATCCGCGCGTTCAAGGACCAGCTCCCGACCAAATGACCGACTGGAAGGGTTACGACCGCGTCGCCGACATCTACGAGCGCGTCCGCGCGCCGTTGACCGCGGCCGTGGCGGCCGACCTCATCGCCCTCGCCGCGGCCGGGCCGGGCGCGCGGATCCTCGACGTCGGGACCGGTACCGGCGTGGCGGTCGACGCGGCGACCCGGGCCGTGGGGTCGGAGGGGCTTGCGGTCGGAGTCGATATCGCGCCCGCGATGCTCGGCGTCGCTCGTCATGCCCGGCCGGGTCTCCGTCTCGCCGGCGCCGAGGCGAATCAGCTTCCTTTCCGCGACGCCACGTTCGACGTCGTCACGGCGAACTTCGTCCTGCAGGAGTTCAAGCGCTACGACACGGCGCTGTTCGACCTCCTCCGTGTGCTGAGATCGAGCGGCCGCCTCGCGACCTCCACCTGGACGACGGAGGAGGACGAGCTGCAAGGGACCTGGCGCACACTGGTCGAGGCGACGGTCGGCAGGGAGATGCTCCGTTCGGCCCGCGCCGATGCGGCGCCCTGGTGGGACCGGTTCGGCGCCGCCGACACGCTCAAGGACACCCTGTACGACATGGGATTGAGAGGCATCAAGATCGAACGGCGCGCCTATCGGTTCCGGATGGCTCGGGACGACTACGTAGCAGAGCAGGGGACGCGCGCGCTCGGGCGGTTCGTCCACGGGATGCTCGGAGACCGCGGGTGGACCTCGTTCGAGGAGCGCGCCCGCAAGACGTTCGCGGAACGGTTCGGTGACCAGGTCGAAGACACGCGCGAGGTTTTGCTTACCGTCGGGACCAAACCCTAAGACACCCGGATACTTCGGCTCCAACCGGACACCGGCGTGAGGCTCGATCCCAAAGTCACGGTCGGGCGAACAAACCCTTTGACCTGGAATTACGCGACAGTGACCCGGATTGTCTCGGCGAAATAGCTCGTCGGGACTATTGATGGGTCGGTCCTTCTGCCGATGTTCTGTCCAGTAAGCACGCTGACGTGCGGCTGTTTACGAGCCGGCGACCATCGGTTCGCAGCCGCCAGTTCGCCGGGGAGATGACATGAACAATCGCAAGTCGAACAACATCCTGATCATCGGCGTCGCGGTCTTCGCCGTCGGCGCGGCTCTCGCTTTCTTCGGCTTGCGCTCGAGCGATAAGGCGGTCGCCACCCCGCAGCAGCAACAGCCCGCCACGGCCGTAACGCCCGACCCGAACGTTCGCACCGTCGAGGTCGGTCCCGCCGGGGTTTCCGGCGTGACCACGTTCACGGTTCCGAAGGGCAAGCAGGCGGTCGCCATCGAGCTGCCCGGGGTCGCCGGGCTCGCGGGATACGCGAAGCCGGGCGACACGATCAACCTGTACGCCACGATCAAGGACGGCGCCGACGCCGACCAGCCGAACACGAAGCTGAAGACCCCGCTCTCCAAGCTCGTGCTCACCGGCGTCAAGGTGCTCGACGTGCGCGCGCCGGCAGCGGGGACGGCCGGCACCGCGACCTACTTGCTCGCGCTCGACGTCAACGAGGCCGAGAAGGTCATCTTCTACGCCAAGTTCGAGTCACTCTGGGTCGCCCTGACCGCGCCGGATCAGCGACCGGTCGTCACGCCCGGCCGCTCGTACCAGAACCTCCTGTGAGGGACGCTGTGGAAACCCCGAAGATCCTGGTCCTCGACCGGAACGAGGAGCTGGCGGAGCGCGTCCGCGCGCTGACCGCGGACATGAATCCGGTGCCGGAGATCGTCTCCTGCACGAAGGTGGGCTCGGCCAGCCACGTGAATCACGAGCACGAGGGCCCGTTCACGGTTCTGCTCGCCGGGCCGTCTCTGGCGACGAAGACCGGGCTGCGACGCCTGGCTCTGCTCCACAAGGAGTGGCCGTCCACGTCGGTCGTCATGTCGTTCCAGGACCGGCCCGACGCACCGCTTCGCGAGATCATCCAGGTCGGAGCGGACGACGTGCTCGAGCTCCCCGCGGACGATACGTCGATCCGGGGAGCGATCCGGCGGGCGATGGAGATCGGCGAGCGTCGGATGTCGGCCGCCCCCACGGTCACCCACGTGCCGGCCGTCTCGACCATGGCCGCGCGGACCCCGGCGAAGGTGTTCACGGTCAGCTCCGCGACCGGCGGCTGCGGGAAGACCTTCTACGCCACCAACATGGCCCTGCTGCTCTCGCAGCAGGCCGACGCGCGCGTCGTGCTCGTCGACCTCGACCTTCAGTTCGGTGAAGTCACGACCGCGCTCCGCCTGCACCCGAACTTCACGATCTTCGACGTCTTGAACGCGGACGAGGCGGAGGCCGACGTCGACCTCGCTTCGCACATCCAGGAGTACGTCGTCAGCTACGAGAACCGGTTCGACGTGCTCGCGGCGCCGAAGGATCCCTCCCAAGCCGACCGCATCACGCCGGTCGAGGTGACGAGGGTGATCGAAGCGCTCCGCGCTCGCTACGACTACGTGGTCGTCGACACCCCGACCGCGCTCGCCGAGACGGTGCTCGCGGCCTTCGATCTCTCCGAGCGCCTGTTCGTGATGTGCACCTTGGATCTTCCCTCGGTGCGGAACCTCGGGATGTTCCTGCAGACCCTGCAGAAGCTCCGGATCTCCTCGGACGCCGTGTCGCTGGTTCTCAACAAGGTCGAGAAGGACCTCGGCATCTCCGTGGACCAGATCACCAAGCTATTCCCGCAGGGATTCCGCGCGACGCTCCCGTACGCCAAGGAGGTTTCGCGGTCGATCAACCTCGGCAAGCCGGTGCTGGTCTCGTACCCCGACGCCGACGTATCGAGAGGTCTCATCAAGGGCATGGACGACCTGCTGCCGCCGGAAGCACGCACCAAGATGGCCGAGCTTGCGGCAGCGGCGAAGCGCAAGACCGGCATGTTCCGATTCTTGAGGCGCCAGCCGGCGCCGACACCGGCGGGGGTTGATCGATGAAGCTGTCCGAGAAGCTGGCGGCGCTCGAAGCACAAGAGCGAGCCGAGAAAGGTCCCGAGAAGAGCGGCAACGGCGGCGCGCGTCGTGGCGTGCGGTCGGAGCGTCGCGCGGGAGCCGACCGCCGGTCGACCTCGACGTGGACCGACACGAAGCGCAAGGTCCGCGACCTGGTGCTCACCGAGCTGGCACCGAAGCTCGCCGGCCCGAAGGCGCTGAGCGGCCCCGCGCTCGCCAAGGAGGTCAAGACCACCGTCGATCGGGTGCTCCGCCGCGAGGATATGAAGATCTCGCCGATCGAGCGCCAGAAGTTCGTCGACGAGGTCATGAGCGACACGCTCGGGTACGGGCCCCTCGACTCGCCGCTCGCCGACCCGACCATCACCGAGATCATGTGCAACTCCTACGACGACATCTGGATCGAGCGTCAAGGCCTCGTCGAGCAGAGCGATCTGTCGTTCGCGGACGAGGAGCAGTACCACCAGGTGATCCAGAAGATCGTCACGGGGGTCGGCCGTCGGGTCGACGAGTCCAGCCCGATGGTGGATGCGCGATTGCCCGATGGATCGCGCGTGAACGCGATCGTCCCTCCGCTCGCGCTTCGCGGCGCGGTGCTGACGATCCGAAAGTTCTCCGACACGCCCTACACGGCCAAGGACCTGGTCAACTTCGGGACGTTCTCGATCGACTTCGTCCACCTGATGGATGCGTGCGTCCGCGGCAAGCTCAACATCTTGGTGTCGGGCGGAACCGGTACCGGTAAGACCACGCTGCTGAACGTTCTCTCTTCGTTCATCCCGGAGCGCGAGCGCATCCTCACCATCGAGGACGCTGCGGAGCTCAAGCTCCAGCAGATCCACGTCGTCTCGCTCGAAGCGCGCCCCGCGAACGCGGAGGGCAAAGGCGAGGTCCGGATCCGCGAGCTCGTCCGCAACGCGTTGCGTATGCGCCCCGACCGGATCGTCGTCGGTGAGGTTCGCGGCGCCGAGGCGCTGGACATGCTCCAGGCGATGAACACCGGTCACGAAGGCTCGCTGACCACGGTCCACGCCAACACGCCTCGCGACGCGCTCTCGCGGCTCGAGACCATGGTTCTGATGGCCGGGTTCGACCTTCCGGTCCGTGCGATCCGCGAACAGGTCGCGTCGGCCCTCAACGTGATCGTGCAGCTCGAGCGTCAGACCGACGGATCGCGCAAGGTCACCTCGGTCCAGGAGATCCAAGGCCTCGAGGGTGACACGATCTTGCTTCAAGAGATCTTCCGCTTCCGGTCGCAGATCACGTCGGAGGGCCGTCAGGTCGGGCAGCTCGAGTCGACCGGGCTTCGTCCGAAGTTCCTGGACAAGCTCAAAGCGCACGGCGTCGAGATCCCGGCAAAGATCCTGCAGGCTTCCCCGGCGGTTCGCGCGGAGCGGAACGGCAAGAACGTGCCGCCGCCGTCGCGCGCGACGCTGTTGATGCGAGGGAGGAGCCGGTGACGATGCTGCTGCCGGCCCTCGCCGCCGGCGCAGGGCTTTCGTTGCTCGTCGTGGGATTCTTGACCAGGCTCCGCGAGCGTGACGAGGAGCTCGCCCGCATCCTCGACCTGCCGTCGGGCGAGCACGACGTTCCTCCCGAGGTGATCGCGGAAGGGAACTCCGCACTGCTCGAGTCCGGCGTTCAACTCGTCCACGGCGCGCTCGAGCGCATGAAGATGCAGACCCGGCTCGCAGCAGAGCTCGAGCGCAGTCGCGTGCCGCTCCGCCCGGGCGAGTTCGTGATCGTTGCCGCCGCCTCGGGGATCCTCGGTTGGGCTCTCGGGCTCCTGCTCACCGGTCGCCCCGTGATCGCGTTCGTTGCCCTGTTCGCGATGCCGTTCCTGGCGTGGCGTGTCGTCTTGATCAAAGTCGCGAAGCGCCGTACGGCGTTCGAGCGCCAGCTGCCGGAGGCGCTGTCGTTGATCGCCGGATCGCTCGAGGCAGGGCACACGTTCCTGAAGGCCATCGAGATGATGGTCGAGGAGAGCGAGGCCCCGATGTCGGAGGAGTTCGAGCGCGTCCTTTCGGAGACGCGCCTCGGCGACCCGCTCATGGATTCGCTCGACCGGATGAGCCACCGGCTCGGCATCCCCGACCTCGCCTGGGTGATCCAGGCCCTCCGGATCCAGCAATCGGTGGGGGGCCGCCTCGCGGAACTGCTGACGACGCTTGCCGAGTTCATGCGCCAGCGTGAAGAGATCCGCCGGGAGGTGAAGGTCCTCACCGCCGAGGGTCGGCTGTCGGGGAACATCCTGGGGGCGCTGCCGCTGTTCTTCATGCTGATCATGCAGCTCATGAACCCGGAATGGATGAAGCCGATGTTCCGAGGCTGGGGGCCTGCCGTGCTCGGCGCCGCCGGGATGTCGGTCGCCATCGGGGTCGGGATCATCCGGAAGATGGCTCGGGTGGACGTCTGATGGAGAATCTCGCGATCCCCCTCGGTCTCGCCGGCGTCGCGTTCGGCCTCGCGCTGGCGATCTCTGCGATCCGACGGCCTGCCATCGATGCGGCCGCGGTGCTCGCCGACCTGGAAGGCGCGGACGTTCATCTCGACGAGTATTCGGAGCGCATGGCGCAACCACTTTCGGCGCGGATCCTCACGCCACTCGGCGGCCGCCTCGGCGCCCTGCTGCAGTCGATCCTTCCGAGCAACTACGTCGACGGGCTTCGCCGCAGGATCATGCTCGCGGGACTGGCGGAGCGCCTGCGTCCGGAAGAGTTCATCGTCATCCAGGTCGTCACGCTGGTCCTCGGCTTCGGCCTCGGCTACGCGATGGGGTCCGTGATGGGTTTCTCGAGCACCGGCACGGTCCGGATGGCCGCCTTCCTGGGGATCATCGGCGTTGTTCTCCCGGAGTCTCGACTCGGCAGCAAGCGCCAGGACCGGCACGCGTCGATCCGTCGCGACCTCCCCGACGTTCTCGACCTGCTCGTGATCTCGGTGGAAGCAGGCGTGGGGCTCGAGGGCGCGATCGAGGTCGTCGGCAAGCACTTCGACTCGCCGCTCTCGCACGAGCTCAACCGGCTACTCCGCGAGATGGAGCTGGGCGTTCCGCGGCGCACCGCGCTGCAGAACCTTCGCCGGCGCGTCGACCTTCCCGAGGTCTCCAACTTCGTCCTGTCGCTGATCCAGGCCGACGGCCTCGGCATGCCTCTGGGTCGTGTACTCCGCGCTCAGGCGAACGAGATGCGGTCCAAGCGGCGACAGTGGGCGCGCGAGAAGGCCGCGAAGCTGCCCGTGAAGATCCTGTTCCCGATGTTCCTGTTCATCTTCCCGGCGCTGTTCGTCGTGGTCCTCGGCCCGGCGGTCAGCTCGATCATGGGGAACGTGCTCAAGTGAGCATCACGCAGCGGCTGCGAGAACGACTGGCGCGCCAGGACGGCGTCGCCGCGCTCGAGTTCGCGATCGTGTCCATGGTGTTCCTCGTGCTGCTCTACGGGATCCTCACGTACGGCTTCATCTACGGGCTCGATCAGAGCATGAACCACGCGGCCGAAGAGGGTGCCCGGGCGGCGATCTCCAAGACCACCTCGGCCGACGCGATAACGCACGCGCGGACGACCGCGCTCGAACGGCTGTCCTGGATGGGCGGGAGCATCACCCTGGGCGACATCGCGGCGACCGTGGATCCGTGCGTCAACGACACGTCCGTCGACTGCATCACGGTGACGATCACGTATCCGTGGGACACGAAGCCGATCGTTCCGAAGTTCGTCGGGCTGCCCACGCCGAACCAGCTGATCGCGTCCGCCGTCATCGAGCTCACCTGACCCCGTTGATGCGCAAGCGCCTGCTCTGCGAGCAGCGAGGGGCTATCAGCATCCTCGCCGGGCTCTCGCTGGTATTCGTGATGGCGTCGGCGGCGATGTCGGTCGACATCGGCCACGCGGCCTGGCAGAAGCGCAGCCTGCAGAAGGTCGTCGACGTCGTCAGCCTCGACGCCGTGCGTGCCCTGGGCGACCGGCGCGACCCCCTCGTCGACCACTACGTCCAGACCCTGGCCATCGCGCAGAAATCCGCCACCCGGAACGACTTCGACTACGCGGACACGGCCGCCGGGAACAGCTTGGTGGTCGAGCTCGGTTCGGCGGACTCGGCGACCAAGGTCTTCACGCCGGTGGTTTCAACGGCGTATGCGACGGCGAACGCGGTTCGGGTCACCGCCACGCACCGGAGCGACAACCGCTTCATCCCCGGGAACATCGGACTGACGACCCAAGCGGTCGCCATGGTCGATCAGGTTGCTTCGTTCTCGGTCGGGTCGCGGCTCGCACGGCTGGACACGAGCACCTCGCCGATCTTCAACAGCGTGCTCGGGCAGATGCTCGGCGGCTCTCTATCGCTCGACGCCGTGAGTTACAACGGCTTGGCCGATGGGACGGTGTCCCTCGGCGATGTCTTCGCGGAACTCGGGCTCGGGTCGACGGACCAGATCCTCAACTCAGAAGTGCAATTCGAGGATCTTCTCAACGCGACCGCGCAGGCGCTCAACAACCAGGGCGACCCGACGAGCGTCACTGCGGCCGGGATCCTCGGAACCTTCGCCGCCCAGCTCAGCTCCACGGCGCACTTCAAGTTCGGCGACATGCTGGAGCTGGCGACCGGCGACCCGGGCGACGCAGCGAACGCCCAGATGAACGTGCTCGAGATGATCGGCATGGCCGCCTCGGTGGCCAACGGCACGAACCTGCTCAACCTGACGGCGCCGATCACGATCCCGGGCGTGACGTCGACGAGCTTGAAGATGTCGGTGATCGAGCCCCCGAAGATGTGTATCGGCTGCCGGGTCGGAGGTGAGGCCCACACCGCGCAGGCGCGGATCCAGCTCGACATGACGCTGCTCCAAAGGCTGACGGTGCTCCTGCAGCAGGGAGTGGTTCACCTGCCCGTCTACCTCGACACGGCAGGCGCAACCGGGACGCTGACCGCGATCCGGTGCGATATCCCACAGACGGACGGCGACATAACCGTCCACGCGGTCGCCGAAGCGCTGAACGCGAAGATCGGCACGGCGACCGACGCCTCCCTGACGGACGGAAGTATCCCGGCGGTCGTCAACCCGGCGCAGCTCGTCAGCATCGCCGGACTCGTCAACGTCACCGGAACGGCGACGGCCGTCATGCCGAGCTCGACGGCCGACCTGGTGATCCCGTGGCAGGACGTTCGCTCCGTCGGATCGACGTCGAGCGTCACGGTCGACGATCAGCTCGTGGCCAGCCTGGCGCTCACGGTGCAGGTGCTCGGGCTCGGCATCAACGCCACGACCGTGGCGAACGACCTGTTGGCGATCATCAACCCGGTGCTGAACGTGCTGGACACGACGCTCCTCGCGCCGCTCAAAGAAGCGCTCGCGTTCTTGGGCATCGAGATCGGTGGCGCGGACGTCGCCAACCTCGACGAGGATTGTGCGAACCGCAGGCTTATCGGCTAGCCGTTCTTGCCTCCGCCGCCGTTCCCGTTCCCGCCGCCGTTCGGGTCTTCCTCGGGGGTGTTCGGGTCGTCCGGCTGACCGCCGATCCCCTTCGGGTTGTTCGCGGGATCGTTGCACCAGTCCCAGATACCGATCGGGTCGGCCATCTCGCCTTCTTCGTCCGTGTCGCCGTCGCCGTCGTTGTCGACGCCGTCGTTCTCGCCGACCTCCTGCGCGAGCGCGACGAACGGCGGGGCATCGCGCTTGTGCTCCTGGCCGTTGGCCGAGCCGTTGAAGTACGCGGTGCATAGGCCGTGGTTGTTCTCTCCGTTGGGGCCTGGGTCTGCGAACGACGCGCCGGCGGCCGCCGTCACGGCCATCACCAGCAGAGCGAGCAACTTACGCATGCGCGTTCTCCCTTCGTCGGCCCCCAGCCGCCGCTTCGGATCCGATGTACCTCTTCAAGCCGGCCCGCCGGATCCCTGGCGAAGCAAGCCAGATTTGAGCGCGGAGAAACCGTACTCGTCGTTGACCTGGGATCTCGAGCTACCGCGTGAGCGTGATCTCCGATTCCGCGTCGGCGCGAGCGTCCTCGATCGCCAGCCACATCGGCTTGTAGCGCCACTCGAGGTAGAGATCGAGCTGGTCCTCGTAGTGCGGCCCCTCCTGCAGCAGCAGGCTGACGAACCCGTTCTGTCCCGGCGGGATGACGCTGCCCGACTGCGAGCCCGACAGCCCGAGAACGTCGGATCCGGTCGGCGCGTCGGTGTAGACCACGACGTGGTTGTACGTGCCGCGATCCATCTCGATCAGGTCGCGCACGTCGCCGGGCAACCCCGAGTCGCCGGAGTTGTCGAGCCCGAGCGCACCGAACAACGTATCCGCCACCAGGTCGGCGTTGAGCCGCTGGTAGTGCTCGAGGCGTGCGGGATCCCTCCAGGTGCCGGGCTCCGCACTTTGGAACCTTGTGGAGAGATTCGCGGCTGCCACCGTGAAGGCTTCGGCGGCGAAGACGCTGGGTGCCTTGCCGTTCAGCCAATCGATCTGCTGCGCGAGGGTGTCGTCGGTCGCGAGCAGATGCCAGACGAGGTTCTCGTCTGCCCAGCCGGCGAGACCGCCGAGTTCGTCGCCGAAGGCCATGTTCCGCATCACCGACACCCATTCGCCGACGATCGTCGGGCCGGGGGAGTCCCAGGTGCCGTCGTCGTCGCGGTCGGTACGGAAGCCGTCCCACGCGCGGAGCGCCGCCGCAGCGACCTTCGAAACGAAGTCGTCGAGGTCGGCGTCCTCGGGCACGAACGGGCGGAAGTACGTGTCGAGGTGGTCCTTGAAGGCCGAATATCTCAGATTTCCCGACAAGTCCTCGAA
Organism: Actinomycetota bacterium; assembly: GCA_040905475.1. NCBI lineage: Bacteria > Bacillati > Actinomycetota > Actinomycetota bacterium. The sequence continues at coordinate 4,999 of JBBDRM010000069.1, read as the reverse complement.
GTTCAGCTTGCGGTCCTCGTTGATGAGCGCGTCCGCGAGCGGATCCTTCACTGCCGGCTTCGACGGGTCGAGCGTTTGGAACAGATCGTTGGCGTTGTCGATGGCATCCCAGCCGCGCTCCCGCTTCCAGCCGAGCGCCGGCTGATTGTTCCAGTTCGCGAGCCAGCCACGCGGGAAGTCGACGGCGTGGGGCACTTGCTGTATCGGTAGCAGGCCCTGCCACTCGGAGCCGCCGGTTCCGTCCTGCGGCAACCGGATGTCGATGCCGTCCGCGCGCACGGGGTGGTTGCCCGGATGCCAGTATCCGTAGTGACCCTGGTCGTCCGTGTAGAACATGTTGTGATTCGATCCGAGGTAGTTCGCGAACGTGGCGAAGTCCTCCAGGCTCCGAACCTTGTTGTAGGAGAAGAATCCTTCGACCGTCTGCACCTCGCGGTCGAACCACGAGTACCGCATCGAGTACGCCACGCCGTTCGCCTCGTCGAAGGCCACGACCGGGCCGTGGCGCGTCCGGCAGATCTCCTGCTCGTCGATCGGGATCAGGTTGCGGAACGCGTAGGTCTCGGTCCGGCACTCCATGTCCTCGTAGACGCCGTTGAAGAGGTACTGGCGGTTGTTCGCAGGGTTCAGCTGCTCGACGTAGGTGTCCATGAGGTCCGATGAGCCGGTGGTCGTCGTCCACGCGAAGCCGTTCCCCCGGCCGATCAACACCGCCGGACCGGCTCCGGCGAAGGTCATCCCCATCGCGTCGAGCGCCCCATCGGCCGAGTGCAGCCCGATGTCGGCCAGCCATTGCGGCAGCAGGTAGCCGACCTGCGGACCAGCCGTCTGAACCGCGTTGCCGGATTCAGAGTGCGCGGCACCGGCGATCTGCGCGTTGGATCCGAAGCTGAACACGTATGAGATCGCCTCTTGCACATGAGCGAGACGTTCGAAGGCGGGGAGCACCTTCGCGGCGTCGGGAACCAAGTTCAGCTGCGCCGCGGTGCCCGTGCGCGCCGCTCGCGGTCGAGCCGACGCCGCCGTCGCCGTCGCGGCGGAAGACAGGCTCAGCCGTGCGTCTTCGGTCAGGGCGCGACGGGACTCGGCTTCGGCGACACGCGCGAACGTGGACTCGTTGGCGTAGTCGTAGTCCAGCGGGATCGAGATGGGCCCGTCCGGATCCTCGGTGACGATCAGGTCGTCGAACATGTTGGTGCCGAGCTCCTCGCCGTGCTTCGCGACGAGCTCGGCGAGGAGCGCCGCGTGACGCATCTCGCTGCCGCCGCCGGCCCCGAAGGACAGGATCAAGACGTCGGACAACGCGATCGAGTCGTCGACCTGCCAGTCCTCGATCAGCGGCGTCGCGAACTCGACGAACTCGAGTGGGAGCTGTGTCGGGTCGAGCTGGACCTCGGCGATCCGCGCGTTGATGCCGTCGGCGAACGCTTGGAGATTCGCACGGATGTCGGCCGGGTAGGTCGCGAACTTCCGCGCGCGCTCCTCGGCGGTGTAGGTGAAGAACCGGACGTCCTTGTCGATGTCGACGGTGTTCGCGACGCCGAGGATGTCGACGATGCCGAGCAACTCGGAAAGGCGGCCCTTCGCGACCATGCGGAACGTATGCATCTGCCAGAGGCGGTCCGTCGCGAGCGCGTACCCGGCGCCGTACGAGACGTCTTCCGCGGTCGCGCCGTAAACGTGCGGCACGCCGAAGGAGTCGCGGACGATCGTGATCGGGTCGGCGGCGCGGGCCGGCGCCAGCGTGGCGACGAGCGCGGCGAGAAGGGCGGACGTTGCCAGGATCCGACGGTTCGACGAGCGCACGGGTCACCCCTCGGGATAGGCGGCTTGTCTCCCGCCTACTTCAACGCACCGGCGGGGGTTTCCTCCCCGATCGCTCGAACCGGCAGGCCGGCACCGCCTACGACTGGATCGGTTCGCCCTGGGGGGACACGACGAACCAGTTCCCGCCGACACCCTGACCCTTCGTATCTCCCGGCGCCGAGTCGGACGCGAAGTGGTAGAGCGGATGCCCGTTGTAGGTCACCTGCGTTCCGCCGTCGGTCCGGCTCGTCGTGCCGAGCTTCGACGCCTCGACGCCGAGCCCGCCCGTCGGGGGCCCGGTCACGAGCAGAGGCGGCCAGGTCTGCGCGCAGCCGCCGGTGCAGACGCTCGTGTTCGCTGTGTCGTTCATGAACAGGTAGAGCGTCCGGCCTTCGGCGTCGATGAGGATCTGGCCGAGCGGTGACGTCGCGACGTTGACGGTCGTCGCCCTCGGCGACGAGCCCTGGGTCGGGGCCTGGGTGCTCTGCGTCGGCGCCGGCGTGTTCGGCTGGGCCGCGGGTTCCGAGTCACCGCCACAGGCGGTGAACGCGAGTGCCGCGACGAAGCCGAGGAGCGCGAGTCGCTTCATACGGAGACACCTCCATCCTTAGTTAGGTCGTGTGGGAACCTCGTGGAACGGAGCAAGCGACGGTGCATCAGCGCCTCCCTGGATAGGGGTCGCACGGGGATACGAGGACTGCCGGGACCGGGTTCAGTCCGTCGGGGGTTCGAACGCTGCGCGCGTGTTGTCCTCGAGATCCATGAGCGCGTCGCGTCCGTCGGCTTGCTTGAGCTCGGTGAAGCGCGGGTAGCCGGCGTCGCGTTCGGCGGCCCATTCCTTGGCGAACGCACCCGAGGCGATCTCCTCGGCGGCCCTGCGCATCCGCTCGGCGGTGTCGAGGCCCTCGAAGCGGTCGGCGCGCGACATCGTTCCGTACTGGCTGGTCGGGGAGTGGAACTGCCACTGCTTCGTCGGACCGATCTCACGCATCGCGCGGTAGGTGCGCTCGATCTCGCCGGAGAGGTAGAACTCGGCGAGCACGGCTTCGAGCGGGATCCCGCGTTCGAGCAGCACCAGCGCGGCGTCGCGCCACACCTTCTGCAACGCGGGGGCGATGCCTTGCTCGACGAAAAGATCGATGAGCGCCTCCTGCGCGAACGTCATCTCGACGCAACCTCGTCGCGTCGCACCGACCCCGCGTCCGATGCCCAGCGCGAGCGGCCACGCGTTGCCGGTAGCGTCGCGCTCGACACCGAGGAACGCGATGAAGCCCGTCCCGTCCTCGTACGTCTCGCGGACGCCGACGCCGATCATCCTCGGGGCCACCATGACGAGGTCGGTGTCGTCGGGGAGGTCGACCTCGCCGTACGCGACCGCGTAGCCGCTGGCGAAGCAGATCGCCGCGCCCGGCCGCAGCGACGGGCGGACGTTCTCGGCGACGGCTTGGCCCATCACCTCGTCGGGGATGAGGAGGCAAACGACTTCGGCCTCGGCGACGGCCTCGACGATCGGGTGTGCTGCGAAGCCGTCCGCGGCCGCCGTCTTCTGCGAAGCGTCGGCCACGGTTCCGACGACGACGTCCAGACCGGAGTCGCGCAGGTTCAACGCCCACGAGCGGCCCTGGTTCCCGTACCCCACGACCGCGATGCGCTTGTCGCGCAGCGGTTCGAGCGGCGCATCGGTGTCGTGGAAGATGCGAGCCATGGGCCGTAACCTTACCCAAGTCAACCCGAGGAGCGTCCGGTGACCCCGCACAAGCTCTACCGCGAGCTCGCCCCTCTGTGGCCGTTGTTCAGTCACCCCGACGAATACGAGGAGGAGGCGGCCGCGTACGAGCGCGCGTTCGAAGAGCATTCGACCCAACCGGTCCGCACGCTGCTGGAGCTCGGAAGCGGCGGCGGCAACAACGCCAGCCACATGAAGCAGCGGCTCGAGATGACGCTCGTCGACCTGTCACCCGAGATGCTCGAGGTGAGCCGCAAGCTCAACCCCGAGCTGGATCACTATCAGGGCGACATGCGAACCGTGCGGCTCGGCCGGACGTTCGACGCGGTCATGATCCACGATGCGATCACGTACATGACGATCGAAGAGGACCTACGCGCGGCGATCGAGACCGCCGCCGCGCACCTGAACCCCGGTGGCATGGCGCTGTTCGTCCCCGACGACCTGGCGGAGACCTACCGCCCTTCGCACTCGTCCGGTGGGAACGATGGCGAGAAAGCCGGCGTCCGGTACCTGATGTGGAGCCACCCGCCGCGAGGAACCACGATCCGTACGACCTTCGTGTACGTCATCGTCGAGGGCGACGGCCCGGCACGCGTCGAGTGGGAGGATCACCTTTCCGGGCTGTTCTCGCGGACGACCTGGTTGCGCCTCATCGAGGAGGCCGGGCTCGAGCCGCTCGCGCTTCCCTACGAGCACAGCGAATTCGACACGCTCCACGAGATGTTCGCCGGCCGGGCGCCGGCCTAGTTCTTGGTTCCGTCCGCGGGCCGCCAGACGCGGTCGTCGAGCATCCTTCCGTCGCGCATCTTGATCCGCCGGTCGGCGCGACGCGCCACCTCTTCGGCGTGCGTGACGAGGATCAACGTCACGCCTTGCGACGTGGAGAGATCGCGCAGCGCCGAGATGACCTCCTCGGCGGTCGCGCTGTCCAGGTTGCCGGTGGGCTCGTCCGCGAGCACCACCCGCGGCGAGTTCGCCAGGGCGCGGGCCATCGCGACGCGCTGCTGCTCGCCGCCCGACAACCGCGACGGCAGATGGTCGGCGCGCGCGGCGAGCCCGACCAGCTCCAGGAGCTCGCCGGCGCGCGTCCGTCTGTCGGCCTTGCGGCGCGTAACCGGCACCATCGCGATCTCGACGTTCTCGCGAGCGGTGAGCGTCGGGATCAGGTTGAAACTTTGGAAAACGAAGCCGATCTGCTGGCTGCGGAGCTGGGTCAGGCCCTCGTCGTCCAGTTCCGTCAGCTCGCGCCCGTCGAAGACGACCGACCCCCCGGACGCCCTGTCGAGCGCGCCCAGGAGCTGGAGGAGCGTCGTCTTGCCGGATCCGCTCGGACCTTCCACCGCGACGAACTCGCCGGTGTCGATCTCGAGGTCGATGCCGTCGACGGCGCGCACCTCGGATCCTCCGACCCGGAAGCTGCGACGGACGTCGCGCAGACGGTAGAGCGGTTCGTGTCCGTTCTGG